>CAZBWP010000055.1:8467-10282 GCA_964495295.1 uncultured Rhodospirillaceae bacterium
TCGACATCGAGACGGGACGCATCGGCGATGTCGGTGATCAGGCGATCGAGGCGCCGGACGTCATCCTCGATGATCGCGAGCAGGGTGCGCAGCGCCGCCGGGTCGTCGAGGCGCGAGGCGGTCTCGACGGCGCTGCGGATCGATCCGAGCGGATTCTTGATCTCGTGCGACACGTCGCCGGCGAATCGCTCCATGACGTCGATGCGCTGGCCGAGGGCGGCGACCATCTGGCGCAGCACGGCGGCCAGATCGCCGATCTCGTCGCCGCGGCCGGTGAGGTCGGGCAATCCCGCGGCCGGCGAGCCGTCGCGCCGCACCCGCTCGGCGGCGTCGGCGAGGCGCAGCAGCGGGCCGACGATCGTCCGCGACAGGTAGAGGGACACCAGGACCGTCATGCCCAGGGCGACGCCGGCGAGACGCAGCACCGCGACGCGCGCATCGAGCACCGCGGCATCGATCTCGTAGGCGGTGCGGCTGAGCAGCAGCGCGGCGGCGACCTGGTCGAACCGGATGACCGGCACGGCCACGTGCACCTCCGGAACACCCCCAGCATCGGTGCCGATCCAGCGGCCGACCCGACGGTCCAGGGCGGTCGCGATGCCCTCCGGATCGTCCGCGGTCTCGGCCTTGCCGCCCCCTCCGAAGACGCTGGCGATGAGGCCGTCGAACCGGCCCAGCACGCTGCCGAGCTGGTCGGCCGTGGGCGCGCGGGGTGGCGGCAGACCTTCGATGGTCACGGCGCCGCCGGGACCGGACAGGGTTCGGCTGTCGACGAGGACCGACTGTTCGGCGTCGAACAGCCGCGCCCGATGGTCGGTTGCCTCGGTGAGACGGCGAATGGTCGCCCGCGCCGCGTCGAGCATGATCGCCGGGCCGCCCGCCGCGTCGGTGTCCACGGCGCCTTCGGCCAACGCCGTCGCCAAGGCCTCGGCGCGGGCGTGCAGCACCCCCATTTCCGCATCGACCAGGTCGCGGCGGTAGTCGACCAGGGAGACGACACCGGCCGCGAGGACGACCAGCGCCGTCACGTTGACGGCGAGGATGCGCCATGTCAGCGGAGAGATCAGCCGACGCCGCGGTCGCACTCCGCCCATGCCGACCGTTCAGGCCTCCCGGTACCGGTAGCCGATGCCGTACAGGGTTTCGATCTGGGCAAACGCCGGATCGACCTCGCGGAACTTGCGGCGAACGCGCTTGACGTGGCTGTCGATGGTCCGGTCGTCGACGTACAGATTCTCGCCGTAGGCGGCGTCGATCAGCTGGTCGCGGCTCTTGACGTGACCGGGACGTTTCGCCAGGGCTTCCAGGAGCAGGAATTCGGTGACCGTCAGGTGCACGTCGCCGCCGCGCCAGAGACAGCGGTGGCGGGACGGATCGAGGACCAGCTCGCCGCGGCGCACCTCGGCGGCGTCAGCGCCCTCGGCGGCGGGCGCGCGCCGCCGCAGCACCGCGCGGATCCGCTCGATCAGGAGGCGCTGCGAGAACGGCTTGGTGATGTAGTCGTCGGCGCCGCGGCTCAAGCCCAGGATCTGGTCCGGCTCGTCGGACTTCGAGGTGAGAAAGATGACGGGGACGTCCGAGTGCTGGCGCAGGCGATCGAGCAGTTGCATCCCGTCGATGCGCGGCATCTTGATGTCGAGGACGGCGAGATCGGGGGGCTTGCGCGACAAGCCATCGAGCGCCTCCAGGCCGTCGGCGTAGGCATCGACGACGAAGCCCTCGGCGGTGAGGCCCATGGCGACGGAGGTCAGGAGATTCCTGTCGTCATCGACGAGCGCAATGTTGTGCGGCACGGGGTTTCCTCCGAAGATTGAC
>CAZBWP010000055.1:10382-12263 GCA_964495295.1 uncultured Rhodospirillaceae bacterium
GCGCGGTCCATCGGCCAATTGACGCAACACGGGAACGGCCCCTATTCTGCGGCCCGAACGGTCCCCCGGTCGACGCCAATGGCTTGAGATCGGACGGGAACGCGAGACCGCGTCGACCCATGCGGGACCGTCGGGCCGTGGCCGGGTTGGCAACTGTCGGCGGTTGGTGCCTTGCCACCCCATGGCCGCCGGGCGACCGGGAGGGCCCGGCCGGCACACCGATCCCCGAGCCTGGAGACCTGTCGTCGAGACCTGTCGTCGTGCCGAGAGAGAGCGTGAGCCCGCCGGCGGCGGCCGTCAGACCGTGAGCCATGTCATCGAGCGCGCAGACGGCGGCGCAGCCGCCGCGGCTCGGGGCCCTGTCCACGGCATCGATCCGCGCGTCAGGCTTGTCGTGCTGGCGGCGTTCGCCATCGTCGTCGTCGCCCTCGACGACGTCCGGCTGCTCACGGCGACGCTCGGTTTCGCCGTCGGTTTCGCCATCGCCGCCCGCCTGCCGCTGCTGCCGACGCTGCGGCGCGTGCTGGTGATGGACCTGTTCATGCTCTGCATCCTGGTCATGCTGCCGTTCACCATGCCGGGAGAGCCCCTGGTGACGATCGGGCCGCTGACCGCGACCTGGGACGGGCTGGAGCGGGCGATCGGCATCGCCCTGAAGGCCAATGCCATCGTCCTCGCCCTGCTCGCGCTGGTCGGCAGCATGGAGGCGGTCACCCTCGGCCACGCGCTGCACCGGCTCGGGCTGCCCGAGACGCTCGTCCACCTGCTGTTGTTCACCGTGCGCTACGTCGACGTGCTGCATCAGGAATACGCCCGCCTGCGCCTGGCGATGACGGCCCGCGCCTTTCGGCCGCGCAGTGACCGGCATACGTGGCGGACGTTCGGCTTCCTGGTCGGCATGCTGCTGGTGCGCAGCGTCGAACGCTCGGAGCGGATTCTCCAGGCCATGAAGTGCCGCGGCTACACCGGGCACCTGCATCTGCTCGCATCGTTCCGGCTGAGACCGGCCGATCTGGCGTTCGCCGGTGTCTGTGGCGCGGCGCTGGCCGTGTTGCTGGGCCTGGAGTTCGCATGACCGCGCCGCTGATCCGGCTCACCGGCGTCCGCTTCGCCTATGCCGGCCGGCCGCCGGTACTGGACGGCGCCGACCTGGCCCTCCTGCCCGGTGAGCGCCTCGCCGTCACGGGGCCGAACGGCGCCGGCAAGACGACGCTGCTGCACCTGATCGTCGGCTTGCTCAAGCCGCAAGCGGGCGAGATCTCCGCCTTCGGGGCGCCGCGTCGCAGCGAGGCGGACTTCCGCGAGGTGCGGGCGCGGGCCGGGCTGGTGTTCCAGGATCCGGACGACCAGCTGTTCTGCCCCACGGTCGCCGAGGACGTGGCGTTCGGCCCCCTCAACCTGGGCAGGTCGGCGGCCGAGGCGCGGACGATCGCCGGCGAGACCCTCGCCAGCCTCGGCCTCGCCGGCTTCGAGGCGCGGATCACCCACAAGCTCTCCGGCGGCGAGAAGCGGCTGGTGACGCTCGCCACGGTGCTCGCCATGCAGCCCGACGTGCTGCTGCTGGACGAGCCCACCAACGCTCTCGACGAGCAGGCGATGGAGCGGCTGATGGCGATCCTCGGCGACCTGCCGCAGGCCATGGTCATCGTCTCCCACGATCGCGCCTTCCGCGAGCGGCTGGCGACGCGCGCGGTGCACTTGAGCAGCGGGCGGATCATCGACAGCGACGCCTGATCGGCGCGGCGCGGCTTGGCATGACGGTCGCGCTTGCGCCACAATGGCGCCGGTCGCGCCGGGGCGGCGCGGTCCGGGAGGCAGGGGGAGATTGATGCCGTCGATCGTGCGCCGCTTTCTCGCCCTGGTCGGAACGTCGGTGCGCGA
>CAZBWP010000056.1:0-1702 GCA_964495295.1 uncultured Rhodospirillaceae bacterium
GGTGCAGCGTCATGCCCGGGGCGCGCATGTTGAAGATGGTGACGATGAAGTTGATCGCGCCCAGGATCGAGCCGGCGCCCGCAAGGTGCAGCGCGAGGATGCCGAAGTCCACGGCCGGGCCCGGCTGGAAGACGGCGCTCGACAGCGGCGGATAGACCGTCCAGCCCGTCCCCGGGCCGCTGCCAACGAACGCCGACGTGACGAGCAGCAGCAGCCCCGCCGCGGTCAGCCAGAAGCTGATGTTGTTCATCCGCGGGAACGCCATGTCCGGCGCGCCGATCATCAGCGGCACGAACCAGTTGCCGAAGCCGCCGATCATCGCCGGCATGACGACGAAGAACACCATGACGAAGCCGTGCGCGGTAACCAGCACGTTGTAGAACTGGAAATCGCTGATGAACTGGATGCCCGGCAGGGCCAGTTCGGCACGGATCATCCACGACATGACTCCCCCGATCACCGCCGCGATCAGCGACAGGATGATGTAGAGCGTGCCGATGTCCTTGTGGTTGGTGGAAAACAGCCACCGCCGCCAGCCCGTCGGATGGTGCTCGTGATCATGCTCGGCGTGTCCCGCCGCAACTCCGTATGCCATGTCGAGCGTTCCCTTCGTCCGCTATTCTGATCGCCTCAGCGCACCGCCGCCGCGGGTGCCGTCGCCACGGCAACCGCCGGCGCGTTGCGCGCCGCAAACTCTTCCCGCGCCTGCTCGGCCCACTCGGCGAACGCTTCCTTCGAGACCGCCCGGATCTCGATGGGCATGAAGCCGTGGTTGACGCCACAGAGCTCGGAACACATGCCGTAGAAGGTGCCTTCGGCGGTGATCTCGACCCAGGTCTCGTTGACTCGGCCGGGAATGGCGTCGGTCTTCAGCCCGAGCGCCGGTACGGCCCAATTGTGGATCACGTCGCCGGCGGTGATCAACACCTGCACGCGCGTGTTCACGGGCAGCACCACCGGCTGATCGACCGACAGCAGCCGCACCTGACCCGCCGCCAGATCGATCTCGTCATCGGGGATCATGATGCTGTCGTACTCGAAATTTCCATGATCGGGGTAGTTGTAGGACCAGTACCACTGGTGTGCGGTGACCTTCAAGGTCATCTCCGGCTCCGGAGTGCGATCCGCAAAGTAGAGCAGCTTCATGGACGGGATGGCGATGATGACGAGAATGACGATCGGCACCGCTGTCCAGACGATCTCGAGCAGGGTGTTGTGCGACGTCTTGGAGGGAACCGGGTTCCGCTTGGCATTGAACCGATAGATGATGTAGCCGAGCAACCCGAGGACCAGTGCGACGATCCCGAACTGCACCACCAGCAGCAGCCAATGGAAATCGTGGACCTTCTCCATCGTCGGTGAGTACGCCCGCTGGAAATTCATCTGCCACGGTTCGGGTAGGCCCGCCGCCAGTGCCGTTCCACTCCACAATGTCACCGCCGACGCCGCCACCGCACCCGCCGCCGCCAGTCCCCGCATCATCTGTCTCGGCATCGCTGCTCTCTCACTCCTCTCGCATCCGGGCATCCAATAATATGCCCGGTGACCCCTAGCGTCTGCATCTGAAAACGTCGGCGAAATCCCCTTTTGTCCATCCGGGCGCAACGCTGCCCCAGATGTCCCCATCGCCGATTGAAATCCCTCGGTTTGCTAACATGAGCAAACGCGAATGAAAAGGATTTTCTTTTGCGCGCGCGGAGTG
>CAZBWP010000056.1:1802-3752 GCA_964495295.1 uncultured Rhodospirillaceae bacterium
GCACCGGAGATCCGCGGAGCCCGCCAGTGATCCAGATGTTGACCATTCCCGATCTGCCGCACGTCAACGCGGCGCTGAACGGTGCAACCATCGTTTGCCTGTTCGCCGGTCTCTATTTCATCCGTGCGGGCCAGCGTGACCGGCATCGCGCCGCCATGATCGCGGCGCTGGCGGTGTCGGCCGCGTTCCTGGTCACCTACCTGATCTATCACTTCAACGCCGGGCTCGCGAAGTTCGGCGGCGAGGGGATCATCCGGCCGATCTACTTCAGCATCCTGATCATCCACGTCATCGGCGCCGTGATCATCACACCCCTGGTGCCGATCACCGTCTGGCGCGCCCTCACCGGGCGCTTCGAACGGCATCGCGCCCTGGCCCGCTGGACCTGGCCGCTCTGGATGTTTGTCGCGCTGTCCGGCGTGGTCGTGTATGTGATGGCGGTGCACATGTTCCCCGATCCGCTGGGCCCCCATGCCCGTGGCTGAGGCCGTCGTCCCTCCCGCCGGCGCCGCCGAGACCGCGACCGCCGAAACCGCGAGCGCCGAGACCGCGAGCGACGTCCGGCCGCTCGCCGATTGGGCGCGGGCCGAACTCAGGGCGTGGGCGCTGCTCGCCGTCGGTGCCCTGGCGCTCGCCGGCGTGTTCGCGCTGTTTCTCGCCATCTCGCGCATTCCCGGTATCGAGCCGCTGTTCCCGTGGCCCGTCGGCTTCTTCCACAAGGGCCTGGTGATCCACGTGGTGTTCTCGTTCATCGTCTGGTTCCTGGCGGTGTTCGGCGCCCTGCTCGTGCTGGCGACGGCCGAGGCGGCGCGGGCGGCCGATGCCGGGTCTGGTGCCGGGTCTGGTGCCAATTCCGGCCGGCCGCGTCTCGCGGGCGCCGGACCGACGGCGATTGCCGCCGTCGGCCTGTCCGCACCGCTGCTCTTCGTCCCGGCGCTGCTCGATCGCGGCGAGGCCACGCTCAACAACTACGTGCCGACGATCATCGATCCGCTGTATTACGCCGGCCTCGTCGTGCTCGCCGCGGGTGTGGCCCTGGCCGCGCTCCGCCTGCTGGTCAACCTGCGTCGCGGCGACGCTGACGCCAGCGGCCGGCGTTGGCTCGTCACATCGATGGCGGTTGCGGCGGTGATCTATCTGATCGCGCTGGCGTGTTTCGCCATCGCCCTGATGCTGCTGGCCGGCCAGCCGCCGAGCTATCGGTTCAACGAGGAACTGTTCTGGGGCGGCGGTCACGTGCTGCAGATCCTCAACACGCAACTGCTGATCGTCGCCTGGACCATGCTCGCCGCCACGGCCCTGCATCGCGGCCCTGGCGGCGGCGCTGGCGATGGCCGGCTGCGTTGGGCGGCGGCGGCGCTGCTGCTTCTGGCTGCGGCAGTCGCGCCGGTGTTCTATCTGGTGTTCCCGCCGTTCGCCGCCGAGCAGACCGAGGCGTTCACGGCGTTGCAGTGGACGCTCGGCCCGGCGGTGCTCATGGTTGCCATCGGCCTCGCCGCCGGCTGGCGCGAGCGCCGGCCGTGGCAGGCGCCCGAGGTCAAGTGTTTGGCCCTGTCGGCGCTGGTGTTCGCCGTCGGCGGGGCGTTCGGCATGTTCGTGGACGGTGCCGACACGCGCACGCCGGCCCACTATCACGGCGTCATCGCCGCGGTGACGCTCGCCTTCATGGGCGTGTTCTACACGGTCGTGCTGCCGGCGCTCGACCGCGGCGTCGCGCCTGGAAAACGCGTCGCCGTGCAAATATACTGCTTTGCCTTCGGGCAGCTGGCGGCATGTATCGGCCTGTTCCTCGCCGGCGGCTTCGGCGCCCCGCGCAAGACCGCGGGGGACGCGCAAGGCTTGCAGGAGTGGGGGGCGATCGTCGGCATGGGTCTCAACGGGTTGGGCGGCCTGGTCGCGGTGATCGGCGGCATCCTGTTCATCTGGATGATGTTGGTGGCGCTGCTGGGT
>CAZBWP010000056.1:3852-8750 GCA_964495295.1 uncultured Rhodospirillaceae bacterium
GAAGAGCCGCGCTTCCGCGTCCGCGACTACGCCGTGCTGATGAAGCCGCGGGTGATGTCGCTGGTGGTCTTCACCGCGTTCTGCGGCCTGATGTTGGCGCCGGCGGCGATCGACGGGATCACCGCGGTGATCGCCGTGGTGTGCATCGCGCTCGGCGCCGGTGCGGCGGGCGCCATCAACATGTGGTATGACCGCGATATCGACCTGGAGATGACGCGGACCCGCAACCGGCCCCTGCCGGCCGGTCGGGTGCGCGCGCGGGAAGCGCTGGTCCTCGGCGTCGGCCTGTCCGTGGCGTCGGTGGTGACGATGGCGCTCACCGTCAACGCGATCGCCGCCGGGCTCCTGGCCGTCACCATCGTCTACTACGTGTTTCTCTATACGATGTGGCTTAAGCGGCGCACGCCCTACAATATCGTGATCGGCGGCGCCGCCGGGGCGTTCCCGCCGATGATCGGCTGGGCGGCGGCGGCGGGCGGCCTCGACATCAACGCCTGGCTGCTGTTCGCCATCATCTTCCTGTGGACGCCGCCGCACTCCTGGGCGCTGGCGCTGTTCCGGCGGTCCGACTACGACCGGGCCGGCGTGCCCATGCTGCCGGTGGTCGCCGGCGATCGCGAGACCCGGCGGCAGATCCTGGCCTACACGCTGGTGCTGGTGCCGGTCACCTTCCTGCCGCTGGTCACCGGACTGTCGGGCGCGGTCTACGGCGTCTCCGTGGCGGTGCTGGGGGCGCTGCTGATCCGGCACGCGGTGCGGGTCTATCGCGACGACGGTCTGGTGACGGCGCGCGCCATGTTCTTCTTCACCATCCTCTATCTGTTCCTCCTGTTCAGCGCGTTGCTCGCCGACCGCGCGGTTCAGGCGCTCGCCTGATCGCCCGTGGCCGCTCAGGCCTACCGGGACCTGCACCGCCGTTTCGCCCGGCTGCTGGCGCTGCGCGACGCCGAGGCGATGCTGCACTGGGATTTGGCGACGATGATGCCGCAGGGCGGCGGCGCGGCGCGCGCCGACCAGCTCGCCGCCCTGAAAGCCGTGCGGCACGGCTTCCTGACCGCCCCCGACACCGCCGATCTGCTCGCCGCCGCCCGCGAGGATGCGGACCTCGACGCCTGGCAGGAGGCCAACGTGCGCGAGATGGGGCGTGCGTTCGCCCATGCCACGGCGCTCTCGGAGGACCAGGTCGAAGCCCTGTCGCGGGCCGTTTCGGCGTGCGAGGCGGCCTGGCGGACGGCCCGCGCCGACGACGACTTCCCGGCGGTGCGACCGCATCTGGAGCGGGTGCTGGCGCTGGTCCGCGAAACGGCGGCGGCCAAGGCGGAGAGGCTCGGCCTCTCGCGCTACGACGCGCTGATCGACGAGTACGAGCCCGACGCGCGGTCGGCCGAGATCGATCGGGTGTTCGCCGCGTTGGCGGCGTTTCTGCCGCCGTTCCTCGCCGAGGTGCTGGACCGCCAGGCGTCGCGGCCGGCGCCGATGCGGCCGGAGGGGCCGTTCCCCATCGATCAGCAGCGCGCCCTCGCCGTCCGGCTGATGGAACGCTTCGGCTTCGATTTCAACCACGGCAGGCTGGACGTCAGCCTGCACCCGTTCTGCGGCGGCACCCCCGACGACGTGCGCATCACCACCCGCTACGACGAGGACGACTTCACCAAGGCACTGATGGGTGTGCTGCACGAGACCGGGCACGCGCTCTATGAACGCGGCCTGCCGCAGGCGTGGCGCGGCCAGCCGGTGGGCGATGCCCGCGGCATGGCGCTGCACGAAAGCCAGTCGCTGCTGATCGAGATGCAGGTGTGCCGCTCGCAGGCGTTCATCGGCTTTCTCGCCCCGCTGGCGCGCGATGCCTTCGGCGGCAGCGGCGCCGCCTGGGAGCCCGCCAACCTCTATCGCCACTACACCCGCGTCGCGCCGGGCTGCATCCGCGTCGACGCCGACGAGGTGACCTACCCGGCGCACGTCATCCTGCGCTACGAGCTGGAGCGGGCGATGATCGCCGGTGACCTTGCGGTCGGCGACCTGCCGGGGGCCTGGGCCGACGGGATGCGACGGCTGCTCGGCCTGACGCCGCCCGACGATCGCCGCGGCTGCCTGCAGGACATCCACTGGTTCGACGGCGCCTGGGGGTACTTCCCCACCTATACCCTGGGGGCGATGATCGCGGCGCAACTGTTCGAGGCGGCCGTCACCCAGCAGCCGGCGATCCGCACCGACATCGCCGCCGGCCGTTTCGATGGCCTGCTCGACTGGCTGCGCCTGCACGTGCACAGCCAGGGCTCGCTGCTGTCATCGCGGGATCTGTTGCTCGCCGCCACCGGCCGGCCCCTCGATGCGACGAGCTTTCAGACACATTTGCGCCGCCGATACCTGGACTGATCGGCCCGCCGCGTGTATAGCGGTAGAGGCACGGAGCGTTGACCTTATGAAATACATCAGCACGCGCGGGCAGGCCCCGGTGCTCGGCTTCGACGACGCCGTGCTCGCCGGCTTGGCGCGGGACGGCGGGCTCTATGTTCCGGATCGCTGGCCGACGCTGACGGCCGAGGCGCTCAGGAACCTTCGGGATCTCGACTACGCCGAACTCACGGCGCGCATCGTCGCCCCGTTCGCCGAACCGTCGGTGACCCACGCCGAGCTGCTCGCCATCGCCCGCGACGCCTATCGCGGCTTCGATCATCCGGAGACGGCGCCGCTCACCGATCTCGGCGACGGCCGCTGGCTGCTCGAGCTGTTCCACGGGCCGACGCTGGCGTTCAAGGACTACGCGCTGCAGATTCTCGGCCGGCTGTTCGACCTGGTGCTCGGCCGGCGCGGCGAACGTCTGACCATCGTCGGCGCCACCTCCGGCGACACCGGCTCGGCCGCCATCGAAGCCTGCCGCGACCGGGCGACGGTGGACATTTTCATCCTGTTCCCGCACGGCCGGGTCTCGGAGGTGCAGCGCCGACAGATGACGACGGTCGACGCGCCCAACGTCCACACCATCGCCATCGACGGCACCTTCGACGACTGCCAGGACCTGGTGAAGGCGATGTTCAACGATGCGGCGTTTCGCGACCGCATGCGGCTCGGCGCCGTCAATTCCATCAACTGGGCGCGCATCGTCGCCCAGGTGGTCTACTACGTACACGCGGCCCTGCGTCTCGGCGCACCCGAGCGGCCGGTGGTGTTCTCGGTGCCCACCGGCAACTTCGGCAACGTCTTCGCCGGCTACGCCGCGGCGTGCATGGGCCTGCCCATCGCCGCCCTCGTCGTCGGCTCCAACCGCAACGACATCCTCACCCGGTTCTTCGCCTCCGGCCGCATGGAGCAGGCGGCCGTGGTGCCAACCATCAGCCCGAGCATGGACATTCAGATTTCAAGCAACTTCGAGCGCCTGCTGTTCGACCTCTATGACCGCGACGGTGCCGCGGTGCGCCGGCTGATGACCGGATTTCGCGAAACCGGCGTGTTCGCCGTCGATGCCGCCCGGCTCAAGCGGGCGACCGGGCTGTTCCGCGGCGCCCGGTTCGACGATGACCTGACCCGGGAGGAGATCCGGCGCGTCCACGATCGCACGGGGATGCTCGTCGATCCGCACTCGGCGATCGGGCTGGCCGCCGCCCGCGTGGTCGATGATTTCGGCGATGCGCCGGTGGTGGCGTTGGCCACCGCGCACGCCGCCAAGTTCCCCGACGCGGTGGCGGCGGCCACCGGCATCCGTCCGGCGCTGCCGCCCAGGCTCGCCGATCTGCTGGACCGGCCGGAGCGCATGACGGCGCTGGCCAACGACCTTTCGGCGGTCGAGGCGTTCATCGCCGATCGCGTCGCCGCCCGCGGGGTGGCGGCATGAACCGGCTCTCCGCCGGTGTGCAGGTCACGACGCTGGCCAACGGCCTGCGCGTCGCCACCGATCCGATGCCGACGGTGGAGACCGCCTCGCTGGGGCTGTGGATCGAGGCCGGCACCCGCGACGAGACGCCCGCCGAGAACGGCGTCTCGCATTTCCTGGAGCACATGGCGTTCAAGGGCACGGCGCGGCGTGGCGCCCGCGCCATCGCCGAGGAGATCGAGGCGGTCGGCGGCCACCTGAACGCCCACACGTCGCACGAATACACCGCCTTCTATGCCAAGGTGCTGAAGGAGGACGTGGGCCTCGCCGCCGACATCGTCACCGATATCGTGCTCAACATGACCAACGATCCCGAGGAGTTGGAGCGCGAGCGCACCGTCGTGGTGCAGGAGATCCTCGAAGCCGACGATGCGCCGGACGACGTGATCTTCGATCGCTTCCAGCAGACGGTCTATCCGGACCAGTCGCTGGGCCGCTCGGTGCTGGGCACCGCCGAGTTGATCCGCGGCATGCCGCGCGACGTCCTCTTGGACTACCGCCGGCGCCACTACGGCGCGTCGCGGATGGTGTTCGCCGCCGCCGGCCGTGTCGATCACGAAACCATGGTCGGCCTCGCCGAGCGGTACCTGGGCGAGCTGCCGCCAGGGACGCCGCCGACCCGCGAGGTGGCCCGCTACGTGGGTGGCGACTGGCGCCAGCGCCGCGACCTGGAGCAGGTGCACGTCATCCTCGGCTTCGAGAGCGTGCCGTTCCACCACAAGGATTTCTACACCGCGTCGGTCTTGTCGACCGTTCTGGGCGGCGGCATGTCGTCGCGGCTGTTCCAGGAAGTGCGCGAGCGGCGCGGTCTCGTCTACTCGATCTACACCTTCCCGGCGACGTTCGCCGACAGCGGCGTCGTCGGCATCTATGCCGGCGCCGGCCAGAGCGAGATCGGCGAGGTGATTCCGGTGATCTGCGACGTGGTGGCGGGACTGCCCGAGGATCTGGGCGAGGCCGAGGTGGCGCGCGCGCGGACACAGCTCAAGGCCAACATCCTGATGTCGCGCGAGCGGTCGTCGTCCCG
>CAZBWP010000056.1:8850-12218 GCA_964495295.1 uncultured Rhodospirillaceae bacterium
GCATCGTCGGCGTCCACGTGCAGCCACCCGTTGGCGCGGATTTCGCTGTCGAGCTGCCCCGGTCCCCAGCCGGCGTAGCCGAGGGCGAGGAGGTGGCGACGCGGGCCGGAGCCCGCGGCGATGGCGCGCAGGATGTCGACCGTCGCGGTCAACGCCACGGTCTCGGTGACGACGAGCGTGCCGTCGTGCTCATAGTCGCACGAATGCAACACGAACCCGCGTCCGGTCTCCACCGGCCCGCCGAAATAGACGGGCTGATCGGAGACGCGGCCGGCATCGATGCCGAGTTGGGCGAGCAGGCTGCCGAGGCTGAGGGTTTCGAGGGCCCGGTTGACCACCAAGCCCATGGCGCCTTCCGGATTGTGGGCGCACACGTAAATGAGCGTCTTGGCAAACCGTGGGTCGGGCATGCCCGGCATGGCGACGAGCAGCTGCCCGACCAAAGGGCTGTCGTTGGCGTCCGCTTCGACCATCGTCATCCTCGCTTCAAGGTCGACCAGCGATTCTGGTGCGCGTGCCCCCGAACCACGAGTCTGCCACACCGCAACCGCCGATGAAAGGGCCGGTGAGATCCAAGGCCGGCGTCACCTTCGCGTGAGTTCGCATCCCGTTCCGTCTGATGGATGTTATATGTGGGGCCAGCGAAAGGCCGCGTGAACGGGCGCCGCGAAACTGCATGCCGCGAGGGACTCGGTACCATGGGTCTGCACGTCTTGGGCTGGCACATGATGTTGATCTTGCGCCTGATGGGCGTGCTCCTCGTCGCCGGGATCGGCCTCGCGACGCTCAATCCGGCCGCCGCCGTGACCGCCGGAGCCTCGCCCTGGGTCGAGCGCGAGCATGCGGCGGTGCGGCTGATCTCGGCCAGCGACACCGTGGGCGTCGGCGACACCCTGTCCCTCGCCCTGGAGTTCCGGCTCGCCCGGGACTGGAAGATCTACTGGCGATCGCCCGGCGATGCCGGTTACCCGCCGGCGCTGGACTGGGCGGGCTCGGCCAACATCGCCGATGCGACGATCGCCTGGCCGGCGCCGGAACGCTTCGCGGTGTTGGGCCTGCAGACCATCGGCTACAAGGAGCGCGCGGTGTTGCCGGTGACCGCGCGGCTGGCGCGGGCGGGCGAGGCCGCCGACCTGCGTGTCGCCGTCGACTTTCTCGCCTGTTCCGAGATTTGCGTGCCATACAGCGTCGACCTGGCGCTGCATTTGCCGGGCGGCGCCCTGGCGCCAACCGATTTCGCCCACACGATCGCGCAGGCCAGCGCCCGGGTGCCGACGACGGCGGCGCTGCCCGGCCTCGAAGTCCTCGGCGTCGACGCCGCCGGCGAAGGCGACACGCTGACCCTGCGGGTCGCCGTTGCCGCCGAGCCGCCGCTGACCGCCGCCGACGTGCTGATCGAGGGGCCCGCCGACTATCAGTTCGGCGCGCCGCGACGGATCGCGTCGGACGACAGCCGGGTGACGCAATTCGAGATCCCCGTCGCGGGCGCCGTGCGCGCCGCCGGGCCGCTGCGCGGCGACGTCGTGACGGTGACGGTGATCGACGGCGAGCGCGGCATCGAACGGCCGCGCACGGTCGGCACCGCGCCGGCCGACGGCGGGGCGATGCAGGATGCCCTGCCGACGCTGGCCTGGAGCCTGGTGCTCGGATTGCTCGGCGGGCTGATCCTCAACCTGATGCCGTGCGTCCTGCCGGTGCTGTCGATCAAGGTTCTCGCGGTGGTCGGGCACGGCGGCGGCGTGCCATCGGAAGTGCGCCTCGGGTTTCTGGCGGCCTCGGCCGGCATTCTCGTCTCCTTCCTGATCCTCGCCGCGGCCGTGCTGGCGGTCAAGGCGACCGGCACCGCCGTCGGCTGGGGCCTGCAGTTCCAGCAGCCGTGGTTCCTCACCGCCATGGTGATCGTCGTCACGCTGTTCGCCGCCAACCTCTGGGGCCTGTTCGAGATCCGACTGCCGGGGGCGATCGCCGACGCCGGTGCCGCGATCGGCCATGGCCACGGGCTCGGCGGCCATTTCCTCACCGGCATGCTGGCGACGCTGCTCGCCACCCCCTGCTCGGCGCCGTTCCTCGGGTCCGCCGTCGGCTTTGCCCTGGCGCGCGGTCCGGCGGAAATCATCACGGTGTTCGTGGCGATCGGCATCGGCTTGGCGACGCCGTATCTGGCGGTCGCGGCGTTTCCCGGCATCGCCACGCGGCTGCCGCGGCCGGGGCGGTGGATGATCGTGCTGCGCCGCGTCCTCGGCTTCGCCCTGGCGGCGACCGCGGTGTGGCTGCTCACGGTTCTCGTCGCCACGGTCGGGGTTGCCGGGGCGCTGCTGGTTGCGGCATTGGCGCTGGTGGTGGCCGCGCTGGTGACGTGGCGGGGCCGGACGACCGGCTCCCGGCGCCGGCTCGCCGGTTCCGGCGCCATCGCGGTCGCGCTGCTCGCCATGGTGCTGCCGCCCCATGCCGCCGGCCCCGCGGCAAACGGCGGCGAGGGCGCGTGGATCACCCTCGACGAGCAGGAGATCGCGCGGCACGTGGCGGCGGGGCGGGTGGTCTATGTCAATGTCACCGCCGACTGGTGCCTGACGTGCAAGGTCAACGAACGCCTGGTGCTGGGCCGCGAGACCGTGCGCGCCCGGCTGGACGCCCCGGAGGTGGTCACCATGCAGGGCGATTGGACGCGCCCCGACGCGCTGATCGCCCGCTACCTGGCCACGTTCGGGCGCTACGGCATTCCCTTCGATGCCGTCTACGGGCCGGCCATGCCGGACGGCGAGGCGCTGCCGGAACTGCTGACGCCCGAGACGCTGATGTCGGCCCTGGACCGCGCGCGCGGCGAGCGCCGCTGAGCCGCCAGCCACCGGCGCATCCGTTTTGCAATCGCGCGGTGAAGCGTCTATGTCTCCCAGGCATGACGCCGGCGATCGGCGGCACAGCGAGAGAGAGGGGACACCGATGACCATTCAAGTGGGAGACAAGTTGCCGTCCGTGACGCTCATGAAAATGGGCGCGAACGGGCCGGAGGCGGTCAGCAGCGACGATCTGTTCGCCGGCAAGACCGTGGCCGTGTTCGGCGTGCCGGGCGCATTCACGCCGACCTGCTCGGCCAAGCACCTGCCGGGCTTCATCCAGCATGCCGACGCGCTGAAGGCGAAGGGGGTGGACGAGATCGTCTGCACGGCGGTCAATGACGTCTTCGTCATGGACGCGTGGGGCAAGAACCAGAACGCCGGCGACGCGGTGAGCATGATCGCCGACGGCGACGCCAATCTGACCAAGGCGGCCGGCCTGGAACTGGATCTGACGGGCAAGGGCCTCGGCCTGCGCTGTCAGCGGTTCGCCATGGTCGTCACCGACGGCGTGGTCAAGAGCCTCGCCATCGA
>CAZBWP010000057.1:0-7926 GCA_964495295.1 uncultured Rhodospirillaceae bacterium
AACCTGGGCGGGCTCGGGCCGACGGCGATGCTGGTGGCGCTGTTTCTGCTGACCGCGGTGATGGGGCTGTTCATCTCCAACACCGCAACCGCCGTGCTGTTGGCACCGATCGCCATCGGCATCGCCGCCGACATGGGGGTGTCGCCCTATCCGTACGTCATGACCGTCGCCGTCGCGGCCTCGGCGGCGTTCATGACCCCGGTCTCGACGCCGGTGAACACCCTGGTCGTGGCCCCCGGCGGCTACACCTTTGGGGACTTCGTCAAGGTCGGCGTGCCGCTGACCATCCTCGTCATGCTGGTCGCCACCGTGCTCATCCCGCTGTTGTTTCCGTTCTGAGGCGCGTGCTCCCGCCCTCCCGGTGGTCGGCGCCGACCGCCTCGGTGACGGACATGAATCCGGCGGCGCGGCAGCGGGCGGCAAGGTCTTTGGCGATGCGGGCGGCGAGCCCCGGTCCCTCATAGACCAAGGCCGTGTAGAGCTGCACCAGCGTAGCACCGGCGCGGATCCTTGCCCAGGCGTCGGCGCCGCTGGCGATGCCGCCGACGCCGATCAGCGGGATGGTGCCCTCCGTCAGCCGGTAGAGGTCGGCGAGAACGGCGGTGGACCGCGCGAGCAACGGCGGGCCGCTGAGACCGCCGGTCTCCCGGCAATGTCGTCCCGAGAGATCCGGCGGCCGTTCGATCGTGGTGTTGGTGGCGATGATGCCGTCGATGCCGGTCTCGCGCGCCACGTCGGCGATCGCAGCCAGATCGGCCGGCGAGAGGTCCGGCGCGATCTTGACCAGGATCGGACAGCCGGCGGCGCCCGGCGCCCCTTCGTCCTTGAGGGCCGTGAGCAGGCGCCGCAGCGGGTCGCGATCCTGCAAGGCGCGCAGGCCGGGCGTGTTGGGCGAGGAGACGTTGACCACAAGGTAGTCGACCAGGGGTGCCAGTCGTGCCGCCCCGGCGATGCAATCGGCGATCGGGTCCGGCGCATCGCGGTTTGGTCCGACGTTGGCGCCCACCACGCAACCGGCGCCGCGCCGGCGTGCCGCGAGCCGCGCCGCGACCGCATCCAGTCCGTCGTTGTTGAAGCCCATGCGGTTGATCACCGCCCGGTTCTCGGGCAGGCGGAACAGCCGCGGTCGCGGGTTGCCGGCCTGGGGGCGCAGCGTCACCGTGCCGACCTCGACGAAGCCGAAGCCCTGCCGCAGCATCGCGTCGGCCACCTCGGCGTTCTTGTCGAAGCCGGCGGCGAGGCCGACGGGATTGGCGAACGTTTTGCCCCAAAGTGGAACCGCGAGGACGGGATCGGCCGGCGCCGGGGAGGCCGGGACAAGGCCCGCCCTGAGGGCGCGGATCGCCAGGCCGTGCGCCGTCTCGGCGTCGAGACAACGGATCAAGGCTCCGGCCAGCCGATACCAGTCACCCACACCCATCTCCCGTCGGCGCTTGCCCGCGACGTCGCCCTTGCGAAGCCTGGCGCGGCTCGACACTATCAGGGATCCGGTCAGGACAGCGAGCGATCCCGTGTCCGATGATGCCGCCGTCAAGTTCGCCAACGAAGCCTTCTATGCCGCATTCGCGCAGCGCGACCTGATCGCCATGGACGAGATCTGGGCCAAGCGGACCCGCTGCTCGTGCATCCATCCCGGCTGGCAAGCGATCCACGGCCGGGCCGAGGTGATGCAGACCTGGACGGCCATTCTCGGCAATCCCAGCGCCCCCAGGATCTCCTGCCTGGCGGCCCGCGCCTATGTCGCCGGCGATGTCGCCTACGTCCTCTGCTACGAACGGGTGCAGGAGAACGTCCTCGTTGCCACCAACATCTTCGTGCGTGAGGACGGAAGCTGGCGGATGATCCATCATCACGCCGGACAATCGTCACTGCCGGAACCGGAGGAGGCGGAAGAGCCGGCGCCAACCCTCCAGTAGCGGCTGCGCCGACGCACGGACCGGTCAAACGGCCCGAAGGACACGGCCCCGCCGTCGCACGCGCGCCATCGCATCACAAACTGGCGGTCGGGACGGTCGCTGCGGTCACCGAGACGGGCGGCGCCTGCGGCGGAGCCAGCCATGCCGCCCACCCGGCGGCCCGGCCGGCCCAGGACAGCAGGCCGACGGTCTCCCAGACAATCTCCTGCAGCACGGACAGGGGCGTCGCCGCGCTGAGGACCGCCTCGCCGTCAACCTCGTCCGCGTCGGCCACCTGGGTCAGTCCGGCGCTCTGGGAGAGACGCCTGATCGGCACGTTCTCCCTGAGGCAGTGGAGGCGCACCGTCGCCGCGCCGCGGTTGCGCGCCAACAGGGTGGCGCGCCGCATCAGGGCCGTGCCCAATCCCTGCCGGCGCCATGCAGGCTCGACACTGAAGGCGAGTTCCACGGTCGACCAGCCGACCCGCGATATCTGCACCGCGGCGATCACGTGAAGGTCGTGGTCACAGGCCCCGATGACCTTGGTTGTGGCCGGGTTGATCCGCGCGACCGTGGCCGCGATGGCATCGTCGCTCACGGACCCGCCGAAACGCAGGCGGCGATCCGCCGGTCCCAGCCTGAGCAGGTGCGCGCGGTAGAGGCACAGCTCCGCCGGCATGAGCGTGCGAATTGTTTTCATGATGGCGCAAATGTATTGTGCACCGCACAAACAACAAGTTAACGCCGCGCCGGGAGCGTTCGCACTCGCGAACGTGTGCTCGATCGGTCACAGTGCCGGACCGCCTCCGGGCGGGCCGGGCCGGCCCGTCAGGATGCCCGACTCTGGGCCTTCTCGTAGGCGTCCAGCGCCTCGGACATGGCCTCGGCGGCCCGCAGTTCGCGCTCCGCCCCGAGCCGGACGCTGGCGGTGTCGGCCACCAGCAAGGCATCGGCCGCCCGCTTCAGCCGCGCGTCGGCGGCCTCGCGGGTGATCTGCTCCACCGGAATCGCCTCCTCCGCGAGCACCGTGCACCGCTCGGGCGTGACATCGGCGAACCCCTGTTCGACGAAGATCTGCCGCTGCAACTTCATCTTCTCGTCGAGGATCTCGATGGTGCCGGGCCGGAGCGACGTCAGCAGCGGCGTATGCCTTGGCAGCACACCGAGGTTACCGTCCTCGCCGGGCAGCACGACCAGATGGACGTCGTCGCCCAGCATCAGCCGCGCCGGCGTGACGATTTCGAAGTGGATTGTTTCGGCCATCGCCGGTGCTCCGCGCCGTGGTCGGTCAGGCTGCTTCCTCGGCCATCCGCTTGGCCTTGGCGACCGCCTCCTCGATGGTGCCCACCATGTAGAACGCGGCCTCCGGCAGGTGATCGTACTCGCCGGCGACGATCGCCTTGAAGCCCTTGATGGTGTCTTCGAGGCTGACGAAAATCCCCGGCGCGCCGGTGAACACTTCGGCAACGTGGAACGGCTGACTGAGGAAGCGTTGAATCTTGCGGGCGCGGGCGACCGTCAGCTTGTCCTCTTCCGACAACTCGTCCATGCCGAGAATGGCGATGATGTCTTGCAAAGATTTGTAGCTTTGCAGGATGCGCTGCACTTCGCGCGCGGTGGCGTAGTGCTCCTCGCCGACCACGCGCGGGTCGAGCACCCGCGACGTGGAGTCCAGCGGATCGACCGCGGGATAGATCCCGAGTTCGGCGATCGAACGGCTGAGCACCGTCGTGGCGTCAAGGTGCGAGAACGACGTCGCCGGCGCCGGGTCGGTGAGGTCGTCGGCCGGCACGTAGATGGCCTGGACCGAGGTGATCGAGCCCTTGTTGGTCGACGTGATCCGCTCCTGCAGCACGCCCATGTCGGTGGCGAGCGTCGGCTGGTATCCCACCGCCGAGGGGATGCGGCCGAGCAGCGCCGAGACCTCGGACCCCGCCTGGGTGAAGCGGAAGATGTTGTCGACGAAGAACAGCACGTCCTGGCCTTCCTCGTCGCGGAAATACTCGGCCAACGTCAGGCCGGTCAGGCCGACGCGGGCCCGCGCACCCGGCGGCTCGTTCATCTGCCCATAGACGAGCGCCGCCTTCGAGCCTGCCTTGTCCAACTGGATGACACCCGAATCGATCATCTCGTGATAGAGGTCGTTGCCCTCGCGGGTCCGCTCGCCGACGCCCGCGAAGACCGAATAGCCGCCGTGCGCCTTGGCGATGTTGTTGATCAACTCCATGATGATCACGGTCTTGCCGACGCCGGCGCCGCCGAACAGGCCGACCTTGCCGCCTTTCGGATAGGGCTCGATCAGGTCGATGACCTTGATGCCGGTGACCAGAATCTCCGTCTCGACCGCCTGCTCGAGGAAGGTCGGGGCCGGGCGATGGATCGGGTACGACCTGCGGGAAACGATCGGCCCGCGCCCGTCCACCGGCTCGCCAACAACGTTGACGATGCGGCCGAGTGTCTCCGGCCCCACCGGAACCGTGATCGGCTCGCCGCTGTCGATGACCTCCTGACCGCGGACCAGGCCGTCGGTCGTGTCCATGGCCACCGTGCGGACCGTCGATTCGCCAAGGTCCTGCGCCACCTCAAGCACCAGGGTTCGGCCCGGCAGGCTGACGTACAACGCGTTCAGCATGTGGGGCAGGTCGCCCTCGAAGCGCACGTCGACCACGGCGCCCAAGACCTGGGTAATGCGTCCGACCGCGTTTTTTCCCATAACAGTTCCACTCCCGTCGAATGCCGTGCGAGCCGTGCCGCGACTGTCCCTAAACCGCCTCGGCGCCGGATATGATTTCGATCAGTTCCTTGGTGATGGAGGCCTGGCGGCTCCGGTTGTACGTCAGCGTCAGCTTGCCCATCAGGTCCCCGGCGTTGCGGGTCGCGTTGTCCATGGCGGTCATCCGCGCTCCCTGCTCGGAGGCATAGCTCTCGAGCAGCGCACGGAAGACCTGCACCGATATGTTGGACGGCAGCAACGACGCCAACAGCTGGTCCTCACTGGGCTCCAGCTCATAGCCTGCCAGCACGCCGCTTTCGGCGCCAGCCGCCGCGATTTCCGGCACCCGGAACGGAATCAGCTGCTTGATCGTGACTTCCTGGGTCATCGCCGACTTGAACGTGTTGTAGATCATCGAGCAGACGTCGAACTCGCCGGCGTCGAACATGTTGCGGACCTGGCGCGAGATGTCGCGGGCCGGTCCGAACTGCGCGCCGGTGCGCGTCACGTTCTCGAGTGTTCCGACAATCAGGCCGGCGTATTCACGCCGGAGGCCGTCGCTCCCCTTCTTGCCGACGCAGAGGAACTTGACGCGCTTGCCGTCCTGGATCAGCGCCCGGGCGCGCCGCTTTGCCGCGCGCACGACGCTCACGTTGAAGCCACCACACAATCCGCGGTCGCCGGTGATCACGATTATCAGGTGAACGTCATCGCGTCCCGTGCCGGCCAGCAGCTTGGGCGCCATCTCAACGTTCGGCAGGCCGGCGATCAACGCGCCCAGCATCCGCTCCATCCGCTGGGCATACGGCCGTCCTTCCTGCGCCGCGACCTCCGCCTTCTTGAGCTTGGACCCCGCGACCACCTTCATGGCCGCCGTGATCTTCTGCGTCGAGGAGACGCTGTTCATTCGTTTCTTGAGGTCTTTGAGGTTGGGCATGCCGCGGTCGTTCCCGGAGCGTGAGTGGCAAACGGTTCCGACTTAGGAGAACGCGTTGGAGTAGCGGTCGAGGAACGCCTTGAGCCGGCCCTCGATGTCGGTCGTGAGCTGCTTTTCGACGCGGATCGCATCCAGGATATCGGCGCCGTTGGCGCGCATGCTGTCGAGCAGTCCCGACTCGTACCGCCCGATATCCTGCACCGGAATCGGATCCAGGTAGCCGCGCACACCGGCATAGATGACGACCACCTGTTCCTCCACGGGATAGGGCGTGTACTGCCCTTGCTTCAGTACTTCCGTGAGCCGGGCGCCGCGGGCCAACAGCTTTTGGGTCGACACGTCGAGGTCCGAAGCGAACTGGGAAAAGGCGGCCATCTCGCGATACTGCGCGAGCTCCAGCTTGATGGTGCCGGCCACCTGTTTCATCGCCTTGATCTGGGCGGCCGAGCCGACCCGGCTGACCGACAGCCCGACGTTCACCGCCGGACGGATGCCTTTGTAGAAAAGCTCGGTCTCCAGGAAGATCTGCCCATCGGTGATGGAAATGACGTTGGTCGGAATATAGGCCGACACGTCGCCCGCCTGCGTCTCGATCACCGGCAGGGCGGTGAGCGACCCGGCGCCCATCTCGTCGCTCATTTTGGCCGCGCGCTCGAGCAGCCGCGAGTGCAGATAGAAGACGTCGCCCGGATAGGCCTCGCGCCCCGGCGGACGTCGCAGCAACAGCGACATCTGACGGTAGGCCACGGCCTGCTTCGAAAGATCGTCGTAGAAAATGACGGCGTGCATGCCGTTATCCCGGAAATACTCGCCAATGGTGCAGCCGACGTAGGGTGCGAGGTACTGGAGCGGCGCCGCTTCCGAGGCCGTGGCCGCCACCACCACCGTGTATTTCAGGGCGTCGTTGTCCTGGAGGATCTTTACGAACTGGGCAACCGACGAGCGCTTCTGCCCAACCGCGACATAGACGCAGTAAAGCTTCTCGGATTCGTCCTTGGCCTGCTCGTTGATCAGCTTCTGATTGAGGATCGTGTCGACGATGATCGCCGTCTTGCCGGTCTGGCGGTCGCCGATGATCAACTCACGCTGGCCACGGCCGATGGGGATCAGGCTGTCGATCGCCTTCAGGCCCGTCTGCATCGGTTCATGCACGGACTTGCGCTGGATGATCCCGGGCGCCTTGACGTCGACGGTCCGGTTCTCTTCGCCCTTGATCGGCCCCTTGCCGTCGATGGGCGCGCCGGTGCCATCGACCACGCGGCCCAACAGTGCCCGGCCGACGGCCGTCTCGACGATGGCGCCGGTCCGCTTGACGATGTCACCTTCGCGGATGAGGCGATCGTCACCGAGGATGACGACGCCGACGTTGTCTTCCTCCAGGTTCAGAGCCATGCCGACGACACCGCCGGGGAACTCGACCATCTCGCCCGCCTGAACGTTGTCCAGGCCATAGACGTGGGCGATGCCGTCACCCACCGAGAGCACCTGACCGACCTCGGCGACCTCGGCTTCGGTCCCGAACTCGGCGATCTGCTTCTTGATGATCGCGGAGATCTCAGCGGCCCGAATTTCCATTCTCAAACCCCCTTCATGGCGAGGCGAAGTCGTTGCAGCTTGGTGCGCAGCGAACTGTCGACCATGCGCGACCCGACCTTGACGATCATGCCGCCGAGCAGCGACGGGTCGACGCGCTCGACGATCGAGACATTGCTGCCGACGGCCGCCTTGATGGCGGCCCCGACGGCTTCTAGCTGGGCGGCGCTCAATGGCTTGGCGGCGACCACGTCCGCCGTGGTTTCACCGCGCCGGCGCGCGAGAATGGCGTTGAAGGCGGCAATCATGTCCGGCAACGCGAACAACCGACCATTGCGCGCCAAGAGGCCGACGAATTTCCCGGTCAGGTCGCCAATGCCGGCCGCCGCCAGCACGGCCGCCATGGCGCGGCCCTGGTCATCGCGCGACACCACGGGGGAACGGATCAGGCGGGACAGGTCGGGGCTCTCATTGAGCATCGCGGAGACCGTCTCGAGGTCCTTGGCGACGGCAGCAACGGCCTTCGCCTCGTCCGCCAGCTCGAACAGCGCACCGGCATACCGCTGCGCTAGACCGCTGGATCCACTCGAATGGGACGGCACCCGCGCTTCCCCCTTGTTTGATTTGTCGTCGGGTCAGACTGGAACGCGATGGTCAGGGCCACGCGATGGGCGGCGTCGGAGCCGCGATCCGCATCGCGCGTCCGTACCAACCGCGCGGCGGTTCTCTAACACACGGTTTCGCGCCTTGCAACCCGACACACCGCCTGTGTCAGGTCGCAATGACACGCCGAGATTTCCCCCGGTCGAGGGCGTCCCGGATGGGCCGCGACCGGCCCAGCCACGGCC
>CAZBWP010000057.1:8026-12104 GCA_964495295.1 uncultured Rhodospirillaceae bacterium
GCTACAGAAAGCTGTAGGGATCGATGTCGACCTGGACGCGGACGGCGTTTGGAAGGTCGACGGCATCGATCCAGGTGGCGACCAGCCGCGACACCTGGATGTCGCGGCCGGCGATGAGCAGCAGCCGCCAGCGGTGCCGGCCTCGCAGCAGCGCCAGCGGCGCCGGTGCCGGGCCGAGCACCCGCACGCCGGCGCCGCCGGGCGCCGCCCGGGCTAGGCTGCGGGCCACGGCCTCGACGACGGCGGCGTCGCGCCCCGAGACGATCAGCGCCGCGAGGCGGCCGAATGGCGGCATGCCGGCGGCGCGGCGGCTCGCCGCTTCCGCCGCCAGAAAGCCATCCCGGTCATGGGCGGCGAGGCTTTGAATCACCGGATGCTCCGGCATGTGGGTCTGCAGGATCACGCGGCCGGGGCGCTCGGCCCGGCCGGCCCGCCCGGCCACCTGGTGCAGCAGCTGCCAAGTCCGCTCCGAGGCCCTGAGATCGCCCCCCGCGAGGCCGAGGTCGGCATCAACGATGCCGACCAGGACGAGCAGCGGAAAATGGTAGCCCTTGGCGACGATCTGGGTGCCGATGACAATGTCGATGTCGTGCCCCTCCATCCGCCGCACCAGGTCCTCGGCGGCGCGGGGTCCGGTCAGCGTGTCGCTGGTGGCCAGAGCCAGCCGGGCTTCGGGGAACACCCCGGCGACGTCTTCGGCAACCCGCTCGACCCCCGGCCCGCAGCCCACCAGTTCGCCTTCGGCACCGCACGCGGGGCAGGCAGTGGGAATGGCCATGGATAGACCGCAATGATGGCATTGCAGCCGGCCGATCAATCTGTGTTCCACCAGCCAGGCGGTGCAATCGGGGCAGCGCAGGCGGTGGCCGCAGGCCCGGCAGATGGTCAGCGGCGCCCAGCCGCGCCGGTTGAGGAACAGCATCGCCTGCCCGCCATCGGCCAGCGCCGTGCCGATCGCCGCGCGCAGCGGCGGCGACAGCCAGCTCCCGCGGGGCGGCCGGTCCGCCCGCAGGTCGACCACGTCGACTCTGGGCGGTGGCGCACCGAAGTGCCGGTCCGGCAGATGCACCATCTGGTACCGGCCGGCCTGCACGTTGATCACCGTTTCCAGCGACGGCGTCGCCGAGACCAGCACCACCGGGATCCCGCCCAGGCGCCCCCGCACCACGGCCATGTCGCGGGCGTTATAGGTGACGCCGTCCTCCTGTTTGAAGGCGCCGTCGTGCTCTTCGTCGACGACGATCAGGCCCAGGTTCGGGTACGGCAGCATCAGCGCCGAACGCGCACCGACGACCACCCCGGCCGTGCCCTCGGCGACGGCGCGCCACGTGCCGCGGCGGGCGGCCGCCGTCATCTCGGAATGCCATTGCGCCGGCGCGGCACCGAAGCGGCGCTTGAAGCGCCCGAGCCATTGCGCGCCGAGGGCGATCTCCGGCAGCAGCACCAGCACCTGCCGGCCGGCCGTCAGCGCCGCGGCAACCGCTTCGAAGTACACCTCGGTCTTGCCCGATCCGGCGACCCCATCCAGCACCGTCACGGCGAAGCCCGCATCGACGCCGTCCCTGAGCCGCGCCGCGGCCGCCGCCTGCGCCGCGGTGAGCACCGGTCCGCGCTGATGGGGATCGGGCCTTTCCGGAGTCGCGGGCGGCAGGTCGACGACGCAGAGTGCTCCCGCCCGCAGCAGCCCCGCGACGACGGCCGGGCCGACGCCGGCGGCACGGGCGAGCGCGGTGGCCGGGCGCGGCGGACCGCCGAGAAGCAGGTCGCGCACCTTCGTCCGGGCCGCGGTCCACACGATCTCGGGCGCGGGATCGACCAGGGCGAGGGCCCGCGCCGGCGGCGACGGCGACAGCGCGGCGGGCACGCTGATCGTCATGCGCAGCACCGCCCCGGGCGGTTGCACCGTGTAGGCGGCCACCCACTCGATGAACGCGCGGGTTACGTCCGGCAGCGCCGGCGAATCGAAACGCTCCAGGACGTCGCGGAGGCGCGTCTCATCCACGTCATCGCCCGCCGCCCCCCAGACGACGCCGATCACCTGGCGCCCCCCGAACGGCACGCGCACGATGTCCCCGACCGCCGGGTCTATCCCGTCCGGAACGCGATAATCCCAATGCTTTCCGGGTGGTACGGGGAGAAGGACGGAAACGCGGTCACCCGTGCCGAAGGGCCGGCCTGGCTCTGAGCGGTCGGGAGGGCACGCTGTCATGGCGCCGAGTGTACCTCCCTCGTTTGCCCGGCGGGAATGTGCTATACGCTGCCGCCATGAATCATGAACGCACCCGAGCCCTGCCGGCCGACAGCGAAGACGTGGCCGGTCCGACCGACGACGAGGTCGTCGACTTCCTGTACCGGCATCCGGATTTTCTGAGCCGGCATCCGGACGTGCTGTCGCGGCTGGTGCCGCCCAGCCGCTGGAGCGACGATGTGGTCGTCGACCTGCAGAAGGCGATGGTCGAGACCTTGAAGGAGGAACTCGCCGGTCTGCGGACCTGCACCCAAGACGTGATCGAGACCAGCCGGTCCAACATGGCCAACCAGACACGCACCCATGCGGCGGTTCTGGCGCTCATCGCCGCCGAGTCGCTGGAGCGGCTGGTGCGCATCGTCGCCGAGGATCTGCCGCTGGTGCTCGACGTCGACGTCGCCGTCCTGGCGCTGGAACCGGGGCTGCCGCCAACCGGGCTCGACGCCGAGGCGGGTTGCGAGATCCGGGCGCTGGAGCAGGGCGACGTGGACGATCTGCTCGGTGACCACCAGGACGTGCTGTTGCTGGCCCACGTGGTCGATGGCGGGGCGATCTTCGACGGTGGCGCCGGATTGGTCCGCTCGGCCGCGTTCGTTCGTCTCGCCCCGTCCGTGGATGTGCCGACCGGGGTGCTGGCGCTTGGCTGCCGTCACGAACAGACGTTCCAGGCGAAGCAGGGCACCGAACTCTTGCGGTTTCTCGCCAAGGTCGTCGAGTCGTGTCTCCACCGACTGACGGTGGCGCCAGCCTGACCGGGGTCATCGACGACCCCGATCTCCGTGCCGCGGTCGTCCGCTGGCGCGCTTGGCTCCGTGACGAGCGCCGGGCACCCGCCACCACCCTCGACGCATACGGCCGCGACTTGGCGGTCTACCTCGATTTTCTTGTCCGCCATCTGGGTCAGCCGCCGACGCTCGGCAACCTGGCCACGTTGACCGCCGGCGACATTCGGGCATGGCTCGCCGACCGCGCCGCGGCGGGGCTCGCCCGTTCGTCCCGGGCGCGGGCGCTGGCCGCGGTGCGCGGCTTCTACCGCTGGCTCGATCGGCACGGCCTCGTCCGCAATGCCGCGATCGCCGGGATCCGCTCGCCGAAGTCGCCGAAGCCGGTGCCGAAGGCACTGAGCGTCGGCGACGCTGCCGATGTGGTCGAGGCGATGGGCGAGATGCACGAGGTGCCGTGGATCGGACTCCGCGACACCGCGCTGGCGCTCATGCTCTGGGGCTGCGGGTTGCGCATTGGCGAGGCGCTGAGCCTCACGGTCGCCGACGTCCGGGCCACCGAAACCCTCCGCGTCACCGGCAAGGGCGGCAAGCAGCGGCTGGTGCCGGTGCTGCCCGTTGTCGCCGAGGCCGCCGCGGCCTATCGGGAGGCCTGCCCCTTTCTGCAGGCAGCCGACGATCCGCTGTTCGTCGGCGCCCGTGGCGGGCCCCTCAACCCCGGCGTGGCGCAGCGCCAGATGCGGCGGGTGCGCGCCCGCCTGGGCCTGCCGGAGACGGCGACGCCCCATGCGCTCCGCCACAGCTTCGCCACCCATCTGCTCGCCGGCGGCGGCGACCTGCGCACCATCCAGGAACTGCTTGGCCACGCCTCGCTGTCGACGACCCAGCGCTACACGGCAGTCGACACCGCCCGCCTGCTCGCCGTGCACGCCGCCGCCCACCCACGCGCGGCCATGCCAGCTACCGCGCGTTCCTCGGAACCAGGGCCAGCGCCAGCGGTCCGAGAACGCCGACCGCGGCCACGGTGAGGAACGCGAGGCCCCAGGCGACGGTCGTGTCGCCGCCGCCGGCGACGTCCAGGGTCCAGCCGAGCAGCAACGGACCGACG
>CAZBWP010000058.1:0-9305 GCA_964495295.1 uncultured Rhodospirillaceae bacterium
CGCGCCCGCCACGATGCCGTGCTGATCGGCTCCGAGACCGCGCTCGCCGACGATCCGGAACTGACCTGCAGGCTGGCCGGCCTGGCCGGCGCGTCGCCGCTGCGCATCGTCTTGGACGGCCGCCTGCGGCTGCCGCTCGATTGCAGGCTGGTCCGAAGCATCGATCGGGTGCCGCTCTGGGTCTTTTGTCGGGATGACGCGGCGCCCGAAAAGCGGCACGCCCTGGCGGCCCGGGGGGTCGATGTCATCGCGATGGCTCCCGGTGACGCGCCGCAACTCGATCCCCGAGGGGTGCTTTCGATGCTCGGAGACCGCGGCCTGACTCGCGTGCTGATCGAGGGCGGGGGGCGCATTGCCGCGGCATTTCTCGCGGCCGACCTGATCGACGAGATCGCCTGGTTTCGCGCCCCGCTCGTTCTCGGCGCCGGCGGCGTTCCGTCCGTCGCCGCCCTGGCGGTGTCACGTGTCGCCGACGCCCCGCGCTTCGATCGCCGGGAGATCCGCAGGCTCGATGACGATCTGCTCGAAACCTTCGTCCGAACGCGCTAGAAGCGGATCATGTTCACCGGAATCATCACCGACCTCGGCCGTGTCCGGTCCGTGGAACCGCATGGCGACACGCGCTTCGTCTTCGACACGCGCTATGATTCGTCCGCGATTGCCATCGGCGCCTCCATCGCCTGCTCGGGCGCCTGTCTGACCGTGATCGACCGGGGGCCGGGCTGGTTCGCGGTCGACGTGTCGGCGGAAACCCTTGCCTGCACGACCCTCGGCGACTGGCGGCCGGGAACGTCGGTCAATTTCGAACGGGCCCTCCGCATCGGCGACGAACTGGGCGGCCATCTCGTCTCCGGTCACGTGGATGGTGTCGGTGTCATCGCCGAGGTCCGGGAGGAGGGGGACTCCCGCCGCACCGTGATCTCCGCGCCCGATGCGTTGATGCCCTACATCGCGCCCAAGGGGTCCATCGCGGTCGACGGCGTCTCGCTGACGGTCAACGAGGTCGACGCGCGCGGCTTCGGCGTCAATATAATTGAGCACACCTGGACGGTGACGACCTTCGGCAGCCTCCGTCCAGGGGATCGCGTCAACCTCGAGATCGATCTGATCGCCCGCTATGTCGCTCGTCTCCTCTCACGCGATTGACTCCGCCGTGCCAACCGACGTGCTGTCGCCTGCCGATGAGATCATCGAGGCGGCGCGGAACGGCCGGATGGTCGTCCTCGTCGACGACGAGGCTCGGGAGAACGAAGGTGATCTGGTCATCCCGGCACAAATGGCGACGCCCGACGCGATCAACTTCATGGCCAAGTATGGCCGCGGCCTGATCTGCCTGGCCCTCACCCACGAGCGGGTCAAGCAACTCGGCTTGCCGCCGATGGCGCGCCATAACGTGTCGCGCCATCACACCGCCTTCACCGTCTCGATCGAGGCGCGGGAGGGCGTCAGCACCGGCATTTCGGCGTCCGACCGCGCCCGCACGATCCATGTTGCGATCGATCCGACCAAGGGACCGGACGACCTCGTCTCGCCGGGCCACATCTTTCCCCTGGAGGCCCGTGCCGGCGGCGTGCTCGTGCGCGCCGGGCACACCGAAGCCGCCGTGGATATTGCCCGCCTCGCGGGCCTCAATCCGTCCGGCGTCATTTGCGAGATCATGAACGACGACGGCACCATGGCGCGGATGCCGGACCTGGTTCCGTTCGCCCAGCGCCACGGCCTGAAGATCGGGACGATCGCCGACTTGATCGCCTATCGCCTGCGCTGCGACCGGATTGTGGAGCGGATGCTGGAAACGACCATCGAAAGCGTCCATGGCGGACCGTTTCGCATGGTCGTCTATCTCAATCGTACGGCGTACGCCGAGCACGTCGCCTTGGTGAAAGGCGATCTCGCCGGCGACGATCCGGTGCTCGTCCGCATGCACGCCGTCAACGTGGTTGAGGACCTGCTCGGGGACGACAGCGGCGGCAACGCGCGGCTGCTGCATCAGGCGATGCGCATGATCGGCGCGGCCGGCCGCGGCGTTCTCGTCCTGATCCGCGAACCCACCAAGACCAGCCTGTCCCGCCGTGTCCGGGACAAGATCGATGGCACGACCGAGCGAACCCCTGAGCTTCGCGATTACGGCGTCGGCGCCCAGATCCTTCTCGATCTCGGGGTCCGCGAGATGACCCTGCTCAGCAACAGCCGTCGCACCGTCGTCGGGTTGGAGGGGTATGGCTTGAGCATCGTTGGTCACCGGCCAATCCCGCTTGACGAGGTGATGAGATGACCGACGCGCCGCGAATCCTGATCCTCGAAGCCCGCTTCTATGGGGAGATTGCCGACGCGCTTGTGGCCGGTGCCGGCGCTGTCCTGGAGCGGGCAGGGGTGGCATTCGACCGGGTGGCGGTGCCGGGGGCGTTCGAACTGCCGGCCGCCGTGGCCTTCGCGCTGGACGCGGCGGAAGAGATCCCCGACGCCCCTCACTACGACGGCTTCGTTGCCCTCGGCTGTGTGATTCGCGGCGAGACCGATCACTACGACCATGTCTGCCGCGAAACGAGCAGGGCGCTGATGGATCTTGCCGTCGAGGACGGTATCGCCCTCGGCTTCGGGCTGTTGACCTGCGAGACCTATGAACAGGCTTGGGTCAGGGCCGCCACCGATCAAAAGAACAAGGGCGCCGACGCGGCCGAGGCGTGCCTGCGGATGATGGCGGTCAAGCGTCAACTCGGTCTGACATGAGCCGTCGCCCACCGGGTGCCGGTTCGCAAACCCGCAAAGCCGCGCGGCTCGCCTGCGTGCAGGTGCTGTACGAGATCGATGTCTCGGGCGCTGGCTCTGACCCGGTGTTGCGGGAGTTCCTGACCGATCGCTGGTCGAACAACGTGGTCGCCGACGCGATGGCGGCTCCCGACCGATCGTTCCTCCGGCGTTTGGTGTTCGGCGTCGACGAGCGGATGGCCGACCTGGATCGGGTGATCTCGGCGGCGCTGTCGCCCGACCACGCGATCAACCGCCTGGAGGTCCTGCTCCGCGCCGTCCTCAGGGCCGCGACCTATGAGTTGATCTCCATGCCTGAGGTGCCTGCGAAGGTGGTGATCAACGAGTACATGGACGTGGCCCACGCGTTCTTCAGCGGCAGCGAGCCGGCCCTGGTCAACGGCGTGCTCGATCGGATCGCGCGCGAGAGCCGCGCCTCTCCTCGCGATATGTCCGCGGATGAAAAACCATAACCAGCTGACCGAGTTCGCGATTATCGCCCGTCATTTCGCGCCGCTGGCCGCCGCGGCGCCGGGGGCCGGGGGGCTGCTCGACGATGCCGCGGTGTTGACGCCGCGAGCGGGCAGGGACCTGGTCGTCACCACGGACAGCATCGTCGAAGGGGTGCACTTCCTCTTGGGCGAGGACGGAGCGACCGTGGCCCACCGGCTGCTCGCCGTCGGTTTCTCGGATATTGCCGCCATGGGCGCGACTCCCACCGTCTACACGGTGGCCCTGACCTTGCCGAACACCCTGCGAGGCGAGGCCCTTGAAACATGGCTGGCGAGCTTCGCTGCGGGGATGCGGGCGGGGCAGGAGGAACTGGGTGCGAGTCTGGTCGGCGGCGACACGGTCGTCGCGCCCGCGCCGCTGGCGTTGACGCTGACGGCGTTTGGCGAGGTCCCTTCCGGCAACGCCCTCCGTCGGGCTGCTGCGGTGCCGGGAGACCGTGTCTGGGTCTCGGGAACGATCGGCGATGCGGCGCTCGGCCTCAAGGTGCTGCGGGGCGAATTGGCGGTCGATGCCCCGGCGCACCGCGCGGAGCTGGTGCAACGCTATCGACGCCCGACGGCGCGCGTGGCCGTCGGCCGCGCCATCGCCGGCCTCGCTCATGCGGCCGCCGACGTGTCCGATGGCCTGCTCGCCGATCTCGGCCACATCTGCACCGCGTCCGGCGTCGACGCCGAACTCGCCGCCGCGTCGGTCCCGCTGTCGGCGGCGGCCCGGTTCGTGCTCGACACCGATCCGGGGCTGTTTCCAACGATCCTCTCGGGCGGCGACGACTATGAGCTGGTGTTCACGGCGCCGGTGGCAGCGTCCGCCGCGATCGCAGCCGCGGCGGCGCGGCTCCGACTGCCGCTGACCGAAATCGGCCGGATCACGGCACGAACAACGTCGGAGGGGCCGCCACAGGTGCGCGTCATTGACGCGAACGGCGCGCGCCTGCGTCTCGATCGCACCGGCTTCACTCACCTGTAGTTCCACCGCGCTCCGCCGACGGCATCGTTATGGTGCAATGCAACAAAGGCATGTTGCAACGGCCCGTTTCATCTGGCATTTTACATTGGTTGTGCGTGCGATCTCATGACGTTGCGCGCGGGGGGGCAGCGGGGGAATTCGTCAGCTCCCGGTAGCGCGTGCCGACCGGGCAAAGGGCAAATTATCATGTACGTCGTTGTTGTTTTGTGTGGGCTTCTGGCGCTGGGATATGGCGTCTGGGCGAGCCGCAGCGTGCTCGCCGCGAGCGCCGGTACAGACCGGATGCAACAAATATCCGGTGCTATCCAGGAAGGCGCCTCCGCTTATTTGAACCGCCAGTACAAGACGATTGCGATCGTCGGGGTGGTCGTCGCCGTGATCTTGGCGCTGCTGCTTGGGTTACCTGTGGCCATCGGTTACCTGATCGGCGGCATCCTCTCGGGAGCAGCCGGCTATGTCGGCATGAACATTTCGGTGCGTGCCAACGTGCGCGTCTCCGAGGCGGCGCGGCAGGGGCTGGACGAGGGGCTGAGTGTCGCGTTTCGAGCCGGCGCCGTGACGGGCATGCTGGTGGCCGGTCTCGCGCTGCTCGCGGTCGCCGTTTACTATTTCATCCTGCTGGCCTTCGGCGCGGAAGGTCGCGGCCTGATCGATCCTCTGGTTGGCCTCGGCTTCGGCGCGTCGCTGATCTCGATCTTCGCCCGTCTCGGTGGCGGCATCTTCACCAAGGGGGCCGATGTCGGCGCCGACCTCGTCGGCAAGGTCGAGGCCGGGATCCCCGAGGATGATCCACGCAATCCGGCGGTGATCGCCGACAATGTCGGCGACAACGTCGGTGACTGCGCCGGCATGGCCGCAGACCTGTTCGAGACCTACGTCGTCACCGTGGTCGCGACGATGGTTCTCGCCTTGATCTTTTTCGCGGCAGAACCCGAGATCGCCCGCAACATGATGCTCTATCCGCTGGCCATCGGCGGCATCTGCATTCCTGCATCCGTGGTCGGCACCTTCTTCGTGCGACTCGGCAAAAGCCAGAACATCATGGGGGCCCTCTACAAGGGGTTCGTCGTTACCGCCGTGCTGTCCGGGCTGCTGATGCTGCCGATCACCTGGATGACCATCGGGTTCGGGCAATTCACCACCAGCAACGCCACGTTCTCCGGCTGGAGCCTGTATTTCTGTGGCCTGATCGGTCTGGTGCTGACCGGCATGCTCATCTGGGTCACCGAGTACTACACAGGGTCAGAATACCGTCCGGTCCGGGTGATCGCCGATGCCTCGACCACCGGCCATGCGACGAACATCATCCAGGGGCTCGCCATCTCCATGGAGGCCACGGCGATCCCGGCGCTCTTGATCTGCGCCGCCATTATCGGCACCTACCTCCTCGCCGGTCTGCTCGGCATCGCCATCGCGGTCACCGCCATGTTGGCGCTGGCGGGCATGGTCGTGGCGTTGGACGCCTACGGACCGGTGACCGACAACGCCGGCGGCATCGCCGAGATGGCGGAAATGCCCGAAGACGTGCGCAAGACCACCGACGCCCTCGACGCCGTCGGCAATACGACCAAGGCCGTCACCAAGGGTTACGCGATCGGCTCCGCCGGTCTCGGCGCCCTGGTGCTGTTCGCCGCCTACACCCAGGACTTGAAATTCTTCATGGCCTTCCCGGAAGAGTTCCCGTTCTTCAGCGGCCTTACCATCGATTTCTCACTGTCGAACCCGTTTGTCGTGGTCGGCTTGTTCATCGGCGGCATGCTTCCTTACCTGTTCGGGGCCCTCGGCATGATGGCCGTCGGCCGGGCCGCCAGCTCGGTGGTGAAGGAGGTGCGACGCCAGTTCCGGGAGATCCCCGGCATCATGGAGGGCACCGGCAAGCCCGAGTACGGCGTCTGTGTCGACCTGCTCACCCGGTCGGCGATCAAGGAGATGGTCATCCCCTCGATGCTGCCGGTGTTGTCGCCCATCGTGCTGTTCCTGATCATCTGGGGGATTGCCGGCCGGGCGGCGGGCTTTGAGGCGCTGGGGGCCATGCTGCTCGGGGTCATCGTCACCGGCCTGTTCGTCGCGGTCTCGATGACCGCCGGCGGCGGTGCCTGGGACAATGCCAAAAAGTACATCGAGGACGGGCACCACGGCGGCAAGGGCTCGGAAGCCCACAAGGCCGCCGTCACCGGCGATACCGTCGGCGATCCGTACAAGGACACGGCGGGGCCGGCCGTCAACCCGATGATCAAGATCACCAACATCGTGGCGCTCTTGATCCTGGCGGTGCTCGCCCACTGATCTGCCATCGGAGGCAACGAAAACCCCCGGAAGCGTCCGCTTCTGGGGGTTTTTTCGCCAGCGGAGGAGGGGCCGGCTCCTACTTGCCGTCGCCCTCGAAGCGGCCGATGTTGCCAATGAACTGCTCGATGATCGTTATCTCGTTGCCGCGGGTCGGTGTTTCGCGCTCGACCACCTGAACCTCACGGCCACGCTCCTTGCCGAACGTCTCGACCGACGCGACAGTCCCGGCCGGATCGAAGCGGATCGAAACGACCTTCCGGTCGATGACCTCCGGCTTCAGGAAGGCGAGGGTCGTCTGTTGATCGCCGATGTAGTGCCAGGTTTCCTCGCCGAACAACGACACGCTGGAGGGCGAGCCGAGGATCAACTCCACATCCTGGCGGGTGTGCGTGCCCGGAACGATTTCCGCGAGCCGTTCGGGTTCCGGCGAGTTTCCGTGGATCGAAATCTGCGGCGAGCACGCCGCAACCATCAGGATGGCGGTGCCGCACAGCACCAAGTGACGGCCGCAGCCGTCCGTTTTGCGGAAAAGGCTCATGCTGCCCATGTGTTCGCTCGATGGTTCCTGATAACGTAGACCTCCTCGGCAGGAACGCCGCACTGAGAAAAGCATCGCCGTCGGGCGCTTGTCAACGCACGAACGATGTCGCTGCCGAGGTGAGGGGATGCGATGAGATTTCCGAAGCTGTTTGCTGAAAAGCCGTCGCGGCGGATTGCCGCCCGGCTTTACACGGCCGCCGTCCGCCAGGCGCGGCAGCCGGCTTTCTACCTCGACCTTGGCGTCGCCGATACCCCCGATGGTCGCTTCGATATGGTCGCGCTGCATGTCATCCTTCTGCTGCGTCGGCTGAAACGGGAGCACGACCGCACGGCCGACGATGCGCAGGCCCTGTTCGATCTGATGTTCGACGACATGGACCAGAACCTCCGGGAGATGGGCGTCGGTGACATCGGCGTCGGAAAGCGAATCAAGGGCATGGCGCAGGGCTTCTACGGCCGGCTCCAGGCCTACGACGCCGGCCTGGATGCCGCCGACGACAGCCTGCACCAGGCGCTGCGGCGGAATCTCTATCGCAAGACCGAACCCGGGGATGCGCAGGTCGCTGCGATGGCAGCCTACGTTTGCCGCAACGATGCGTCGCTGGCGACGCTGTCGATCGACGACCTTTATGCCAACGATGCGCCGTTCGTCGGTCCCGCCGTTGCCGCCGACCGGATCCCCGCCGATGATTGAAGCCGGGCCGCCCGAGTTCACGCGGCCGCTGCCGACGGACTCCCTCCCGGCATCGGGCCGAGCATTCCGCATCACCGCCGATCCGGCCGAGCGCGAAGCCTTGGCGCGGCGATTCCGGCTGCTCGCCCTGGACCATCTGAGCGTCGACGGCGAACTCGCCCCGCGCGGCCGGGATGGCACGGTTCACCTCCGCGCCCGGCTCGTCGCCGATGTCACCATGCGATGCGTGGTCAAACTCGAGCCGATTCAGGAGCACATCGACGTTGCTTTCGAACGCGTTTTCGATCCGACGATGGCCGACGAGTGGTCCGGTGGCGGCGCCGAAGTGCTGCTGTCGTCGAGCGACGACGTGGATCGCGAGCCGCTGATCGATTCGATGGTCGATCCGGCGAGCGCCGCCGCCGACCAGTTGGGGCTTGAGTTGCCGCAGTTTCCTCGGTCCCCGGGGGCGGTATTCGCTAGCTTTGACCCGGAGCCTGCGGATGGTGACGACCAAGCGACAGAGTCGGGACCGTTCGCCGGCCTGGCCGGGCTCGTACGCAAGTCGCCCGACGAACGCTAAGCGGGTTGCCCTTGCCGGGAAATCCGATTAACAACGGCCTCGGTGGGGGAGCGGAAGCGGCGGACCCTGGCGATGCCGGTTCGTCCATGCGGAACGTCACCCCGCTGGTTCGCAGTCTCCCGCTCGTGCTCGGAAGCCGCGCGGCGTCCCGGTTTCGACGAGTACGCATGTTTACCGTCCCCGTCATCACGGCGGGATATTTGGCCCCGGCGGCTGCTTGGTTTCGAGACGGGCTTTCAGGTTTCGCACGAACGTGTCCAAAATGATCTGCATTGCCGTCGATGCCATGGGCGGGGATCACGCCCCGCGAATGGTCGTGGCGGGGCTCAACGCCGCATTGAAGCGCCTGCCTGACACGCGCTTCCTGTTGTTCGGCGACGCGGAGGGCATCCAGGCCCTGTTGCAACGCAATCCGCGGGTTCGGCGCGCCTCGGAGGTGCGGCCGACGTCGACGGTCATCGCCAGTGGCGAAAAGCCTTCGTCGGCCCTGCGCAATGGGCGCGACAGCAGCATGCGCCGGGCCATCAATGCCGTTGTCGACGGCGAGGCCGATGCGGTGATTTCGGCGGGCAACACCGGGGCCCTGATGGCCATGGCGAAGTACGTCCTGCGCACGTTGCCCGGCATCGATCGTCCGGCCATCGCCTCGCTGTGTCCGACCAAGAACGGCAGTTGCGTGATGCTGGATCTTGGCGCCAACGTCGAATGCACGGCCGAAAACCTGGTGCAGTTCGCGGTGATGGGTGAGGTGTTCGCCCGCACCCTGCTTCGCCTGGAGCGTCCGAGCGTCGGCCTGCTCAATATCGGCGAGGAGGAATTGAAGGGAAACGAGGCGGTCAAACAGGCGGCCGCGATCCTGCAGCGACACCACCATCGTTTTCGCTTCCACGGTTTTGTCGAAGGGGACGATATCGGTGAAGGCGTGGTTGACGTGGTCGTCACCGACGGCTTCACGGGCAACGTCGCCTTGAAAACCATGGAAGGCACGGCGCG
>CAZBWP010000058.1:9405-11788 GCA_964495295.1 uncultured Rhodospirillaceae bacterium
GTCCAGCGAACCGGGATCTGCCAGCGGCACATCGCCGCCGAAGGACAGCTCACGTCGGATCTCGGCATCCAGGCCGCCCAGCGGGCGCTTGCCGCCGCGGGCGTTGCCGCTGAACAGATCGACCTTGTCATTGTCGCCACGACGACGCCGGACGACACCTTCCCGGCGACCGCGACCCGGATTCAGAGTTCGATCGGCGCCCTTCGAAGCGCGGCCTTCGACGTTCAGGCCGTCTGTGCCGGATTCGTCTTCGGCCTCGCCATCGCCGACAGCTTCCTCAAGACCGGACTGTCGTCGATGGCACTCGTCATCGGCGCGGAGACGTATTCACGCATCCTCGACTGGGAGGATCGGTCGACGTGCGTGCTCTTTGGCGACGGTGCCGGTGCGGTCGTTCTCCAGGCCACCGAGATTGACGAGGCCGAACATGCGTCGGCGCGCGGTCTGTTGTCGGTTCATCTGCACAGCGACGGACGCTACCGGGACATTCTCTACGTGGATGGTGGACCGTCGTCGACGCAAACCGTCGGCCACCTGCGGATGACCGGAAAGGAGGTGTTCCGGCATGCCGTCACCAACCTCGCCGCGGTGTCTCGCGAGGCCGTCGAGGCCGGCGGCTTCACCTTGGCCGACATCGACTGGCTGGTCCCGCACCAGGCCAACATCCGCATCCTCGACGGGGTCGCCCGCAAGCTCGACATCGATGCGAACAAAGTCATCACGACCGTCAACAGGCATGCCAACACGTCCGCCGCGTCGATCCCGTTGGCGCTGGACGAGGCCGTCCGGGATGGGCGCATCAAGCCCGGCGATCTGGTTTTGACGCAGGCGATCGGCGGCGGGCTCTCATGGGGTGCCGCGCTGATCCGGTGGTAGTCGGGGAAGCGCCAAAACTAGGCCCGTCGTTGCTCGGTCAAAAAGCCGACAAACCTTTGACATTGACGGTTTTCTTGCGGAGCGATACCCTACACGAAAGGTTGCGATCGGGGGGGCCGGTAATGGTCCGGAACACCATCACGCGTGCCCATTTGAGCGAGGCTGTCTACCAGGAAGTCGGTTTGTCGAGGAACGAGTCGGCAGATCTGGTGGAAGCCATCCTGGAAGAGATCGCGGCCGCTCTCGAGCGAGCGGAAACCGTCAAGATCTCTTCGTTCGGCACGTTCGCGGTGCGCCAGAAGGGCAAGCGTGTCGGCCGCAATCCAAAGACCGGCGAGGAGGTGCCGATCCTGCCGCGACGGGTGCTCGTGTTTCGCGCCTCCCAGGTGCTGAAAAGTCGCATCAATCAAGAGCGTTCGCCCGATACGCCCCTGTGAGAATGGCTGAACCGTCCATCCCTGAGCTTGATGTTCGAAGGTCCACGGGCAAGTCGCCCGACGCGTTCCGGACCATCGCCGAGGTTTCGGACGAGTTGGACGTTCCGCAACATGTGCTGCGCTTCTGGGAGACCCGGTTTCCGCAGATCCGCCCATTGAAGCGGGGCGGCGGCCGCCGCTACTACCGGCCCCGGGACATCGCCGTGATTCGCCGGATCCGCGACCTGCTGTACGGCCAGGGCTACACCATCCGCGGTGCCCAGAAGGTCTTGCGGGACAACGGTGCCGAGGACGCCGCCGCCGATCAGGCGGGGCCGGAGACCGCGGACGGCGCGGGTGTCGACCTCAGCCCCGAGACGCGCGCGGCCCTGCGCGCCGTCCTGAAAGACCTGGAAGAGATCCGCGGGCTGATCGACGACCCGGGCCACTGAAACGGTCGGTGTCCCCGCGTGTTGCGGCCGCGACCGGGCCGGGAGTATAGTCGACGGCGTGGCGGAGCGTGGCGCAGCCTGGTAGCGCACTACACTGGGGGTGTAGGGGTCGCCGGTTCGAATCCGGCCGCTCCGACCATCGGCCTGCAACAGCGTCCGGACTTTGCGGATGCTTGTGCCGGCGGCTTGGCGGGAAAACGGTATGATGATCCGCTGGTTGATGTTCGCCGCGGTCTTGCTTCTATCCGTCGGCGCCGCCGGTCTGTCCGCCGTGGCGGCGGAGATCGAGGCGTTTGTCGGCCGCTACGAGGGCACCGCGATCGACGGGGAGGCCGACGGCCTGACGCGGCGGGACATCTCGGTGACCATCGCCAAGCAGGGAGACGGCTTCACCGTAAGCTGGACGACGGCCGTTCCGAGCGACGGCAGCTTCGCGCGCAAGTCCTATACGATCGAGTTCGAGCGGAGCAATCGTCCGAACGTTTTCGGTTCGGCGATGCGCAAGGACATGTTCGGCAACCGCGTGCCGCTGAATCCGCTGAAGGGGGATCCCTACGTCTGGGCAACGCTCTACGGTGACACCCTGACGGTGTATTCGCTGCTCATCGACGAGTCCGGCGGCTACGATCTGCAGCAGTA
>CAZBWP010000059.1:0-6418 GCA_964495295.1 uncultured Rhodospirillaceae bacterium
ATCCCTTCGACGCGGTCCGTCGCCGCCGGATCGAGGCCGGACGTCGGCTCGTCGAGCAGGAGGACCATCGGCGCATCGGCCAGCGCCCGCGCCAGCGCCAACCGCTGCCGTTCGCCCGTCGACAAGCGAGAGACCGGCCAGGCGAGAGCGTCCGGCAGCCCCAGGTCGGCAAGCAGCGGGCGCGCGGCCGCCGCATCGGGGAAATGCGCGCCGACCCCATCCGCCCACCAGCCCGCCTCGGTTGCCACGTAGCGGACCCGTTGTCGCCACGCCGGGCCGCTCATCGCCGCCCGCTCGCGGCCGTCCAGCCGGACGCTGCCGTCGGCGGGATCCAGGTCGGCGATGGCGCGCAGCAAAAGCGTCTTGCCTGAGCCGGACGGCCCCGTAAGGATGACGCATTCGCCGGCGGCAACCTCCAGGCTTGCCGGCGCCAATCCGGGGCGGGTCAGGGTATCGACGACGAGCATGGCAGACAGCGAACCGTTATGCCTCCACCGCGAGGTGGTACGACCGGAGTGGGTCGACTACAACAACCACATGAACGTGGCGTTCTACGTGCTGATCTTCGATCACGCGACCGATGCCGCGCTCGACTATCTCGGCATCGGCACCGCCTATCGGGAAGCGACGGCGCGCTCGGTGTTCGTCGTCGAGGCCCACGTCACCTACGAACAGGAGCTGATGGAGGGCGAGGCGGTGTCGGTCGCCACCCGGCTCACCGGCTTCGACGGCAAGCGGATCGTCCTGTTCCACGAGATGCGGCGCGAGCGGGACGGTGTGCTGGCCGCGACCAACGAGGTGTTGTGCCTGCATGTCGACCTCAACGCCCGTCGCTCGGCGGCGCTGCCGGCGGCGGCCGTCGACCGGCTCGATCGCCTGGCCGCGGCGCACGCGACGCTGCCGCGGCCGCCGCAGGTCGGTCGCGCCATCGGGTTGCGGACGCGCCGTCCTGGATCGGATTGACAGCCGACAGCGGCCGTCGGCGATCAGCGACGGCGGGGGCGGCGGCACGACGGGCGATGGCCGGCATCCGCACTGAGAGCGCGCGGCGGCTGGCGCTGGCGTTGGCGCCGGCCGGCGCGCTGGTCGTGGCGCTGGCCGTCACCGGCGTTCTCGCCACCGGGCCCGCCCTCGCCATCGCCGCCCTGCTTGCCGGCGGAGCCGTCTGGTTCGTCGCCGGCGAGCATCGTGCCGCCGCCGTCACGGCCATGGCCGATGCGGAACCGCCGGCGGCGCCACCGGCCGCCGAGGTGCAGCCGTTCGCGCTGCTCGATCCGCTGCCCGATCCGGTGCTGGTGCTGGACGGCCAGCGCAGCCTGCTCGCCGCCAACCGCGCCGCCCGCGAGCTCCTCGGCATCGGCGCGACGGGCCAGGACCTGGCGCGGTCGATCCGCCATCCGGCGGTGCTCGCCGCCGTCGAGACCATCGCGTCGGGCGTGCCCCTGCTCACCGATGAGATCGAACTGCCGGTGCCGGTGGCGCGCGCGTTCACCTTGCACGCCGCCCGCCTGCCGGGCGCCTCCGGGACCGATGCGCCGATGGTGCTGCTGGCGCTGCACGACGAGACCCGCGCCCGCCGCGCCGAACGGAGCCGCGTCGACTTCGTCGCCAACGTCAGTCACGAGCTGCGCTCGCCGCTCTCGGCGCTGATCGGCTTCATCGAGACGCTGCGCGGGCCGGCGCGCGGCGACACCGAGGCGGAGCAGCGGTTCCTCGGCATCATGCAGCGCGAGGCGCTGCGCATGGCCGCGCTCATCGAGGATCTGCTGTCGCTTTCCCGGGTCGAGATCAACGAACACATTCCGCCGCGCGGCGCGGTGGACGTCGCGCTGCTGCTGGAGGATGTGGCGAGCGCGCTCGCCGGTCGCGCCGCCGCGCGGACCATGGACATCGCCCTCGACATTCCGGCCGACCTGACCTTGGCCGTCGGCGACGGCGATCAGCTGACGCAGGTGTTCCACAACCTGGTCGAGAACGCCATCAAGTACGGTCGCGCCGGCTCAACGATCCGTGTCAGCGCGCGGCCGGTGGCGCGGCTGCGGCTGGGCGGTGGCCCCGGCCCCGCTGCTGGCCCCGCTGCTGGCCCCGCTGCTGGCCCCGCGGCTGGCCCCGCTGGGGGCCTCGCCATCACCGTCTCCGATGAAAGCGACGGCATCCCGCCGGAGGCGCTGCCGCGCATCACCGAGCGCTTCTACCGGCTGGACCAGGGGCGGTCGCGGCAAACGGGCGGCACCGGTCTCGGGCTCGCCATCGTCAAGCACATCGTCAACCGCCACCGCGGTCAGCTGAAGATCGAGAGCCGCCTCGGCGAGGGCAGCGATTTCACCGTGTATCTGCCTGCCGCCGAGGGTGCGCGCGGACCGGACTCGTCCGGCGACGGCCCGTGACGGCCGGGCGGCGAGCGGCTGTCCGCCCGCAATGTCATTAATGCATTGTCATAAAACTGTCATCAAAATGCCATAAAGGTATCGCCGACGGCCGTTACGATCCGGGAAGATGCGTGGCGCGCACACGATCGGCTGCGTGAAACCGTCTGTAACCGTTCATCCTGGATAGGTTCGGGAGATCTCCATGAGCAAGAAACTGTTTGCGCTGGCGATGGCTGGTGTTGCCACCGTCGCGCTCACCGGCGCGGCCGAAGCGCGCGACCAAATTCGCATCGTCGGCTCGTCGACGGTCTATCCGTTTTCCACCACGGTGGCCGAGAACTTCGGCGCCACTACGCGGTTCAAGACCCCGGTGATCGAGAGCACCGGCTCCGGCGGCGGCTTCAAGCTGTTCTGCACGGGCGTCGGCGTCAACACGGCCGACATCACCAACGCCTCGCGCGCCATCAAGGCGTCCGAAGTGGCCGACTGCGCGAAGAACGGCGTCACCAACGTCACCGAGATCAAGATCGGCTACGACGGCATCGTCCTCGCCAACTCCAAGGCGGCGCCGCAGATGGACATCACCCTCGCGCAACTTTGGCTGGCCTTGGCCAAGGACATCCCCGACGGCAAGGGTGGCCTGAAGCCGAACGACAACGTCAACTGGAGCGACATCGATTCGTCGCTGCCGAACGTCAAGATCGAGGTGCTCGGCCCGCCGCCGACCTCCGGCACCCGCGATGCCTTCGTCGAACTCGGCCTCGAGGGCGGCTGCAATGCGTTCGAAGACATCAAGGCGATGGCGAAGACCGACAGTGACAAGCACAAGGCGGTCTGCCATTCGATCCGCGAGGACGGCGCCTTCGTCGAAGCCGGCGAGAACGACGTGCTCATCGTCCGCAAGATCGAGGCCAATCCGAACGCCTTCGGCGTCTTCGGTTTCAGCTTCCTCGACCAGAACTCGGACAAGATCCAGGGCAGCAAGGTCAACGGCGTCGAGTCGACGTTCGACAACATCGCCTCGGGCGAGTTCCCCATCTCGCGCTCGCTGTTTTTCTACGTGAAGAAGGCGCACGTCGGCGTCATTCCGGGCATGCAGGAGTTCGTCCTCGAGTTCGTCTCCGATAAGGCGGCCGGGCAGGACGGGTACCTTCTGGATAAGGGCCTGATCCCGCTGCAGGAGGCCGAGCTGGAGAAGGTCCAGCAAGCCGCCCGCGACCTTCCGCACAACGTCGGCATGTAAGTCCATCCGTCGCACCCCGGGGTGCGGATCCGGGTAAAACCGGTCCGCACCCGTCGCGGGCGTCCGCGGCGACCATTCGGAACCGGCGCTGTGGTCGGCGCCGCTCCCACGACACGAAGTCAAGGCTGAGCTACGCTCGGCGGGAATGAGTTAAGTCATGTCTCTATGGATCGTGCTGGCAGCGGTCATCCTGTTGACGGTCTCCGGATACTATGCCGGACGGTTCCGGTCGGTCGCCGCCGCCTCGGCGGCGGGGCGGCGCAGCCATTCGCTGCCCAGCTACTACGGGTGCTACGTCGCCCTGTGGTGCGGCCTGCCGGCGCTGGCCTTGGTGTTTCTCTGGCTGTTGTTCGGCGGAACCATCGAAACGACGATGCTGGTGTCCAGCCTGCCGGAGGACATCCAGAACCTCCCCCCCGAGCGGCTTGGGCTGTTCGTCAACGACGTCAAGAACTACGCCCAAGGCAACATCGTCAGCAGCGAGATCACGCCGGCCATGCAGGCGGCCGCCGATCGCTACAGCGCCGTCGGGTTCTACGGCCGGATCGCGCTTCTCGTCGTCGTCCTGGTGATCGCCTGCCTCGGATTCATCTACGCGCTGCGTCGGATCACCCCCGACCTGCGCGCCCGCAATGCCGTCGAGCGGGTGGTGAAGATCGCGTTGATCGTCTGCTCGACGATCGCCATCCTGACGACGATCGGCATCGTCGGCTCGCTGCTGTTCGAAGCCGCACGCTTCTTCACCAAGGTGCCGTTCTTCGACTTCGTGTTCGGTCTCGAGTGGAGCCCGCAGACGGCCTTGCGCGCCGATCAGGTGGGCGCCAGCGGCCTGTTCGGCGCCATCCCGCTGTTCGTCGGCACCATGCTGATCGCGTTCATCGCCATGTGCGTCGCCGCGCCGATCGGACTGTTGTCGGCAATCTACATGAGCGAGTACGCCAACAATCGCATCCGCGCCGTGGTCAAGCCGATCCTGGAAATTCTCGCCGGCATTCCCACCGTGGTCTATGGCTTCTTCGCCGCCCTCACCGTGGCGCCGTTCTTCCGTGGGACGGTGGGCGAGGGACTGCTCGGCATCTCCATCTCGTCGGAAAGCGCGCTCGCGGCGGGCTTGGTGATGGGGGTGATGATCATCCCGTTCGTCTCCTCGCTCTCCGATGACGTGATCAGCGCCGTGCCGCAGTCGATGCGCGAGGGCTCCTATGGTCTCGGGGCCACCCGGTCCGAGACGATCAAGCGGGTGATCCTGCCGGCGGCCCTGCCCGGCATCGTCGGCGGTCTGCTGCTCGGCGTGTCGCGTGCGATCGGCGAGACCATGATTGTCGTCATGGCCGCGGGGCTCGCGGCGCGGCCGTTCTCCCTCGGCAGTTTCGACCCTTTGGAGTCGACGACCACCATCACCGTGCAGATCGTCACCCTGCTCGTCGGCGATCAGGAATTCGACAGCGCCAAGACGCTGGCCGCATTCGCGCTCGGCCTGTTGCTGTTCTTCGTCACGCTCGGCCTCAACGTCATCGCCCTCCATGTCGTCCGGAAGTATCGGGAACAATATGAGTAATCACACGGTCAACGAGGTGGTTCCGAGCGCGGCCGGTCTGGTCGGCCCGGGCCAGGCTTCGGCCGCCGTTTCGTCGAGCCTGCGCCGGCGCTACGCCGCGGAGACCCGCTTCAAGGTGTACGGCATCATCGCCATCAGCATCGCCGTTTTCGCGCTGGTGGTGTTGTTCACCGACATCTTCCGCAAGGCGATCCCCGCCTTCACGCAGACGATGGTCACCCTGGAGGTGTCCCTGTTCCCCCAGGACATCGACCCCGAGCGGACCGGCGATCCGGACGTCATCGGTCGCGCCGACTACCGACCGATCATCCGGCAGGCCCTCTACGACCTGTTTCCCGAGGTGGAATCGCGTGCGGATCAGCGCCAGTTGATGGCTCTCATCAGCCCGGGCGCGGTCTTCGAGATCCGCCAGCAAGTGCTGGACGCCGAAGAAGACGGGGAATCGCTCATCGGCCAGCGGGTGAAGATGCTAATCCACGCCTCCGACGACCTCGATCGCCTCAACAAGGGCCTGGTCGACGAGGAGAGCGCGGAAGCGTCGCGCCGGGTCTCCGACAAGCAGATCGAGTGGTTCCAGCGCCTCAAGGATCGCGGCCTCGTCGAGACCACCTGGAACTACACGCTGTTCGAGCGCGGCGACTCCCGCTCGCCGCCGCTCGCCGGCATCCGCGGCGCCCTCATCGGCACGATGTGGACGATGCTGTTCACCCTGGTCTTTTCCTTCGTGCTGGCCATCGCCGCGGCCATCTACCTGGAAGAGTTCGCGCCGAAGAACCGCTGGACCGATCTGATCGAGGTCAACATCAACAACTTGGCCGCCGTGCCGTCCATCGTCTTCGGTCTGCTCGGCCTAGCCATGTTCATCAACCTGATGGGCATGCCCCGGTCGGCGCCGATCACCGCGGCCTGCGTGCTCACCCTGATGACCCTGCCGACCATCATCATCGCCGCCCGTGCCGCCCTCAAGGCGGTGCCGCCGTCGATCCGTGAGGCCGCCCTCGGCGTCGGCGCCTCCAAGGTGCAGGCGGTCTTCCAGCACGTGCTGCCGTTGGCCATGCCCGGCATGCTCACCGGCACCATCATCGGCATGGCGCAGGCCATGGGCGAAACGGCGCCGCTCTTGATGATCGGCATGATCGCCTTCATCGTCGACATTCCCGCGGGTCCGCTGGACCCGGCGACCGTGCTCCCCGTCCAGATCTACCTGTGGTCGGACCTGCCGGAGAAGGCCTACGAGGCGCGCGCCTC
>CAZBWP010000059.1:6518-7963 GCA_964495295.1 uncultured Rhodospirillaceae bacterium
TCGCTGATCGGCCCGTCCGGCTGCGGCAAGTCGACCTATCTCCGCTGCCTCAACCGGATGAACGACATCATCGACGTCTGCCGCGTCGAGGGCACCATCGAGTTGGACGGCGATGACATCTACTCCAAGGCCATGGACGTGGTGCACCTCCGGGCGCGCGTCGGCATGGTCTTCCAGAAGCCGAACCCGTTTCCCAAGTCGATTTTCGAGAACGTCGCCTACGGCCCGCGCATCCACGGCATCGCCAAGGACAAGACGCAATTGGAAGAAATCGTCCACGACAGCCTGGAAAAGGCGGGGCTGCTCGGCGAGGTCAAGGACCGGTTGCAGGAGTCCGGAACCGGCCTGTCCGGCGGTCAGCAGCAGCGGCTCTGCATCGCCCGTGCCATCGCCGTGCAGCCGGAGGTGATCCTGATGGACGAGCCGTGTTCGGCGCTCGATCCGATCGCCACCGCCAAGATCGAGGAGTTGATCGACGAGTTGCGCGAGAACTACTCCATCGTCATCGTCACCCACTCCATGCAGCAGGCGGCGCGGGTTTCCCAGCGCACCGGCTTCTTCCATCTCGGCGTCCTCGTGGAAACCGGCTCCACCGAGCAGATCTTCACCAACCCGGTCGACAAGCGGACGCAGGACTACATCACCGGCCGCTTCGGCTGAACGCAGCTTTTTTTGGGGATGCCCGTGGAACACACCGTCCGATCCTTCGACGAGAAGCTGAACCAGCTGGACAACGCCATCGCCGAGATGGGCGGCTTGGCCGAGCATCAGCTCGCGCGGGCGATCGATGCCCTGCTCCGCCGCGACGCCGAACGGGCGGCGCTGGTCACGGCGTCGGACGCCGGCATCGATCGCCGGGAACAGGAGGTCGACCAGCACGCCATCGCGCTGCTGGCGCTGCGCCAGCCCATGGCCGCCGACCTGCGCACGGTCGTCAGCGCCCTGAAGACGGCGGCGATCCTCGAGCGCATCGGCGACTACGCCAAGAACGTCGCCAAGCGCACCGCGGCGCTGGCCGAGATGCCGCCGGTGCCGCCGGCCACCACCGTCGTTCGACTGGGCGGGCTGGTCCAGGCGATGCTGAAGGACGTGCTCGATGCCTACGCCACCCGCGACGTCGAGAAGGCCGAGCAGATCCGCGATCGCGATGCCGAGGTCGACGCCCTCTACACCAGCCTGTTCCGTGAACTCCTGACCTACATGATGGAGGATCCGCGCAACATCACGGCGTGCACCCACCTCATGTTCGTTGCCAAGAACCTGGAACGCGTCGGCGATCATGCCACCAACATCGCCGAAAACCTCCTGTTCATGGTTCGCGGCCGGCACACGCTCAACGACCGGCCGAAGGGTGACGAGACCAGCTATACGGTGCTGTCGCCGAAGACCGACCAGCCCCCGGGAGCGCCATGACCAGGGACGCCATGACCAGGGACGCCATGACC
>CAZBWP010000059.1:8063-11677 GCA_964495295.1 uncultured Rhodospirillaceae bacterium
TTCTCATCGTCGAAGACGAAGAAGCTCAGGCGGAGATGCTGCGGTACAATTGCGAACGCGAAGGCTTCGAGCCCATCGTCGCCCATGACGGCGAAACGGCCCTCGAAGCCGTGGACGAACATCAGCCGGACCTGGTGCTGCTCGACTGGATGCTGCCCGGGGCCTCCGGGGTCAGCGTCTGCCAGCGCCTGCGCAAGCGCGACGACACGCGCACCCTGCCGGTCATCATCCTCACCGCCCGCGGCGAGGAGGGCGACAAGGTGCGTGGCCTCGAGTGCGGCGCCGACGACTACGTGGTCAAGCCGTTTTCGCCCAGCGAACTGATCGCCCGGATGCGCGCCGTGTTGCGCCGCGCGCGCCCGGCGCTGACCGAGGACCGGCTGATCTACGGCGACATCGTCATGGATCTGTCGGCGCACCGGGTGACGCGCGGCAGCCGGACGGTGCACCTCGGGCCCACCGAATACCGGCTGTTGCAGAAGTTCCTTGAACGACCGGACCGCGTGTTCAGCCGGGAACAGCTGCTCGACAAGGTCTGGGGGCCCGACATCCACGTGGAACTCAGGACCGTCGACGTGCACATCCGTCGGCTGCGCAAGGCGCTCAACGAAAGCGGTGGCGTCGACGTCATCCGCACGGTGCGCGGCGCCGGCTACGCCCTCGACTCCGCCACCGTTTGACACCCACTACGAGGCCCGGCACGGCGCCCGATCACTGGGGCAGCCACGCCTTCAGCCAAGTGCCCCGGTCGGCGGAGCGGACCGCCACCCGCTCGATGGTGAGATCGGGCGACGCATGGCGGACCACGTCCAGCGGCACGTCGGTGCCGGCGGCGCCGAGCGCCCGCACCCGGCGATAGAAATCGCTCAAACCGGCGACCCGGGCGCCGGCGACGCCGATGATCACGTCGCCCGGCTCAAGCCCGGCGGACTCGGCCGGACCCTCCGGCGCCGTGTGGATGACGAAGACGCGGCCGTTGGCTTCCCGGGCGAACAGGCCGAGCCAGGGCGCCGGCGCGTCGCGCCTGCGGCCTTCGGCGAGCAGGTCCGCCAGGATCGGCTGCAACACCTCGACGGGCACGAACATGTTGCCGGGGGATTGCGTGTCTTCGGAGATGGCGTCGCCGACGAGCAACGAGCCGATGCCGACCAGCCCGCCGTCGGTCGAGACCAGCGCCGCCCCGCCGTAGTGCGGGTGGGGCGGGACGGTGAAGATCGCGCCGGCGAGCAGGTACTCCCAATAGCCGGCGAACAGCCGCCGCGAAGCGACGCGCGCCGGCGTCACCGCGTGACCCCTTTGCCAGCTGACCGCCAGCACCGGCGCACCGTGCTTGAGTTCGGTGGAGTCGCCGAGCGCCATCGGCTGGATGTCCGGCGGCAGGTCGGCGCGGATCAGACCGAAGCCGCTCTCGTGGTCGTAGGCGACGACCGCCGCCGGGATCGTCTCGCTGCCGACGGTGACGGTGACTTGGGTCGCCTCCAGGATCAGGTAGCCGATGGTGACGATCAGCCCCTCATCGTCGATCACGACGCCGGAGCCGGTCCGCTCGGTGCCCAACGATCCCGCGGTCCGGGCGTCCGCCGGGACCGCCGCCGAGACGCCGATCACGGCGCGCAGCAGGTCGAGGACCGCCGCCTTGTCTGGCGCCGTGTCCGCTGCCGTGTCCGCCGCCCGGACCGGGATCGCGGCGAGCAGCAGCACCCCGGCGAGCGCGAGGCCAAGGGAAAGACGAGAAACGCGACGTGCGTGGCGCATGTCAGATCTCCTGCCTCTGTCTCCTCTGCACATGGGAAGCCGCGGCGACGGAGGCAAACCGTCGTTGCCGGCGCCCGCGGATGCGGGGTGCCCCCTAAGCCGGCGAGACGCCCGCGGATGCGGGGCGCCTCCTAAGCCGGCGAGACGCCCGCGGATGCGATTCGCCGAGCGCGTGGCTCCCGCGCCGTCCGGTCGTCCCGGCGCCATCGCCCGCAACCGCCACTGGCCCGACCATCGGGGGAGGCCGCGAACGATGCGGCCGCAGCCGCCGCTGAACGTGCTATATCTTCTGCATGCAGGATCCCTTCGACCTGACCGAGGCGCCTTCGCCAGCCGCGGCCGCGGCGCCAACCGCAGCCGCAGCCGCTGCCGCGCCGGCGCCCTACCTGGACGCCCTCAACGAGACGCAGCGGGCGGCGGTGGAAACCGTCGACGGACCGCTGCTGGTGCTCGCCGGGGCCGGCACCGGCAAAACCCGCGTGCTGACCACCCGGCTCGCCCACATCGTCGCCTTGGGGCGGGCGCGGCCGTGGCAGGTGCTCGCCGTCACCTTCACCAACAAGGCCGCCCGCGAGATGCGCGAGCGCGTCGCCGGTCTGCTCGGCGGCCCGGTCGACGGCTGGTGGATCGGCACCTTTCACGCGCTCGGCGCCCGGATCCTCCGCCGCCACGCCGAGGTGGTCGGCCTCGCGCCCAACTTCACCATCCTGGACACCGACGATCAGATTCGCCTGCTCAAGCAGCTTCTGGAGGCGCGCAACATCGATGCCAAGCGGACGCCGCCGCGCTCCGTGCTGGCCGTCATCCAGCGCTGGAAGGATCGCGGCATCACGCCTGACAGGGTGACGCAAACGGAAGGTGCCGATGCGCTTGGCGGCCAGGCGCTCTCCCTCTATGGCGACTATCAGGTGCGGCTGAAGAGTCTGAATGCCGCCGACTTCGGCGATCTGCTCATGCACACCCTGACGCTGTTCCGCGACCGCGCCGACGTGCTTGCCGACTATCAACAGCGCTTCCGCTACCTGCTCGTCGACGAGTATCAGGACACCAACGTCGCCCAGTACCTGTGGCTGCGCGCGCTGGCGCAGGCACATCGGAACATCTGTTGCGTCGGCGACGACGACCAGTCGATCTATTCGTGGCGCGGCGCCGAAGTCGGCAACATCCTGCGCTTCGAGGAGGATTTCCCCGGCGCCCGGGTGATCCGGCTCGAGCACAACTACCGCTCGACGCCCTACATCCTGGCGGCCGCGTCGGGCCTCATCGCCCACAATCGCGACCGGCTCGGCAAGACGTTGCGCACCGATCTGAAGGGCGGCGAGCCGATCTCCGTGCGCGGCACCTGGGATGGTGAGGACGAGGCCCGGCGGGTCTGCGAGGAAATGGAGGCGCTCCGGTACCGCGGCCACCCGTTTCGCCAGATGGCCGTGCTGGTGCGCGCCGGCTTTCAGACCCGCGAGTTCGAGGAGCGGCTGCTCACCGTCGGCATTCCCTATCGCATCGTCGGCGGCGTGCGGTTCTACGAACGCCAGGAGATCCGTGACGCCATCGCCTACCTGCGCGTCGTCGTCCAGCCCGACGACGACCTGGCGTTCGAGCGCATCGTCAACACGCCGAAGCGGGGTCTTGGCACGGTGGCGCTCCAGGCGGTGCACACGTTGGCGCGGGCGTCCAACCAGTCCCTCACCGCGGCGGCGCAGCGGATCCTGGAGACCGACGACCTGAAGCCGCCGGCACGGCGCGGCCTCGGGCGGCTGATGGAGGATTTCGCCCGTTGGCGCGCCGCGCTGGAGACGACGCCGCACGCCGCCCTCGTGCAGCAGATCCTGGACGAGTCCGGCTATGCCGAGATGTGGCAG
>CAZBWP010000060.1:0-9361 GCA_964495295.1 uncultured Rhodospirillaceae bacterium
TCGTCCGCAAACAGAAGGCGCCGACGTGGCGGCCGACCGCAAACGCCCGCAAGGACGACCCCGAATTGCCCGCAGTGGTCCCGCCGGGCCCGGACAACCCGCTGGGCGACTTCGCGCTCTATCTGGGCTGGCCCACGTATCTCATCCACGGCACCAGCAAGCCCTGGGGCGTCGGCCGTCGCGTCAGCCGCGGCTGCATTCGCATGTATCCCGAAGATATCGAATGGCTGTTCAACCAGGCCCCCGTGGGCACTCCGGTGGCCGTCGTCGATCAGCCGGTGAAGCTCGGCCGCTACCGCGGTGATCTCTATATCGAGGTGCATCCTTCGAAGGCGCAGATGGACCAGATCGAGGAGACCGGATCGGCCGCCCCCGACCCACCCAAGGAATTGCAGGATCCCGACCCGATCATCCGCGCCGCCGGCCCGGATACGGCGCGCCTCAACTGGACGATGATCAATTGGGCGCTGGAGCGGCGAGAGGGGTTGCCGTACCGCATCACCCAATGAGGAACGGCCTTTCGCTCGCCCAGACGTCGGCGGTTGCGCCCGACGCGGGCCGGGGACGACAGCCGGAGTTCGAAGCCACAGCCGAGATGGTCGGGGCTACTCCACGGTTACGCTTTTCGCGAGGTTGCGTGGCTGATCCACGTCAGTGCCCTTGACGACGGCGACGTGGTAGGCGAGCAGTTGGACGGGAATGGTGTAGAGGATCGGCGCGACAAACGGGTCGACCTCGGGCAACTCAATGCTCGCCGCCGCCATGTCGCCAAGCTTGGCGATGCCGGGAGCGTCGGACAGGAAGATCACCCGGCCGCCCCGCGCGACAACCTCCTGCATGTTGGACGCGGTCTTGTCGAACAACTCGTCCGACGGCGCGATGACGATGATCGGCATGTTCTCGTCGATCAGTGCGATCGGCCCGTGTTTCATTTCGCCGGCGGCGTAACCCTCGGCGTGGATGTAGCTGATTTCCTTGAGCTTGAGAGCGCCTTCCAGGGCGATCGGATAGCCGGTGCCACGCCCCAGATAGAGAACGTCACGGGCGTCGGCGATCTCCCGGGCGAGTTCGGCCAGCCGCTGGTCGTGGATCAGCACGTCGTTGGCGCGGCTCGGCACCTCGGTCAGCGCCCGGCAAAGTCGCTTCTCCAGGTCCCGGTCGATCCGACCACGCGCGCCCGCGAAGGCGACCGCCATGCACGCAAGCACGGTGAGTTGGGTGGTAAATGCCTTGGTCGAGGCAACGCCGATCTCCGGCCCGGCGTGGGTCAGCAGCACCGCGTCGGACATTCGCGCCATGGAGCTTTCGGCAACATTGACGATGCTGACCACGTGTTGGCCTTGGCTGCGCGCATATTTCATCGCGGCCAGCGTGTCCGCGGTCTCGCCCGATTGCGAGATGAAGATGGCCATTCCGCCCTGCGCCATGTCGGCGCCGCGATAGCGGAACTCGGAGGCGATGTCGACGTCGACGGGAATGCGGGCGATCTGCTCGAACCAGTATCGGGCAGTCAGCGCGGCATGGAACGAGGTGCCGCAGGCGACGAGAGTGATGCGCGGAATGCGGGTCGGATCGACGGGCAGCGGCGGCAGCTTGACGACCAGATTCCAGGGATTGAGCAGCGTGTGCAGGGTATCGCCGATGACCGCCGGCTGCTCGTAAATCTCCTTCAGCATGAAATGGGCGAAGTTGCCCTTGCCGATCATCGCGCCCGAGGTGGCGGTGAGCTTGATGTCGCGCTCGACCACCGCACCGCTGGCGTCGTGGACGATGGCCCCCGTCGGCGTCACTTCGGCCCAATCGCCCTCCTCCAGATAGCAGATCCGGCTGGTCAGCGGTGCCAACGCCAGCGAATCCGAGCCCAGATACATCTCGCCGTCGCCGAAGCCGACGGCCAGCGGGCTGCCGCGACGGGCGCCGATCATCAGACCGGCGTGGCCGGCGAACAGGATGGCCAGGGCAAAGGCGCCGTCCAGCCGCGTCAGCGTTTGCTGCACGGCCTCCTGCGGTGTTGCACCGTCCGCCAGAAGGCGGCTGATCAGGTGGACGACCACCTCGGTATCGGTCTCGGTCTTGAAGACGCAACCGCGCTCCGTCAACTCGCGACGCAACTCGCGAAAGTTCTCGATGATGCCGTTGTGCACCAGGACAACCCGCTCATCGGCGTGGGGATGGGCGTTGTTCTCGGTGGGGGCGCCATGGGTTGCCCAGCGAGTGTGGCCGATGCCGATGTGGCCGTGCACCGGGTCGGCGACCAAGGCCGCCTCGAGGTTGGCGATCTTGCCCTGCGCCCGGCGCCGCTCAATGGTGCCGTTGACCAGCGTCGCCACGCCGGCGGAGTCGTAGCCGCGGTATTCCAGGCGCTTCAGGCCGTCGATGAGGAGCGGTCCGACCTCGGCCTTGCCGATGATCCCAATGATGCCACACATGGTGCGCTACACCTTCTTCTGATCCTCGGCCGCCGCCTTCTCTGCCGCCTTTTCTGCCGACCGGCGCTGCCGGAAGGCCCGGGCCCAGCCCTCACGCACCGTGGACGGACCGCGGACCACGGCGAGCGCGTCGGCCGGAACGTCGCGGGAGATGGCGCTGGACGCGCCGACGATGGCGCCGTCGCCAATCCGAACCGGTGCGACGAGGCTCGTGTTCGAACCGATGAACGCGCCGGCACCGATGTCCGTGTGGCTCTTGAAGAAGCCATCGTAGTTGCAGGTGATGGTCCCGGCGCCGATGTTGGCCCGGGCGCCGACTCGGGCATCGCCGATGTAGGTGAGGTGGTTGACCTTGGCACCGGTTTCGATCGAGGCCTTTTTGATCTCGACGAAGTTACCGATGTGGGCGCCCTCACCGATGTTCGCTTCCGGGCGCAGGCGCGCGAACGGCCCGATGATCGCGCCATCGGCCACGGTCGCGCCTTCCAGGTGGCAGAACGCCCGGATCTCAACGGTGTTTCCCACCGTGACGCCTGGTCCGAACACCACGTTCGGGCCAACGGTAACGTCCTGGCCGAGGGCGGTGTCGAAGCTGAAGTAGATGGTTCTTGGATCGAGCAACGTTGCTCCCTCGGCCATCGCGCGGGCGCGGAGGGCATCTTGGACCAGCGCTTCCGCCTCGGCCAGATCGGCGCGCGAGTTCACGCCGAGCAACTCGGTGGGATCGCCCTCGACAACGGCGCAGGCGCGCCCGTCGCCACGCGCGATGTGGACGATGTCGGTGAGATAGTACTCGCCCTTGGCGTTGTCGTTGCCGACGCGATCAAGCAGCAGGTGGAGGCTCGCGCCGTCGATGCACATGACGCCGGAATTGCAGAGGTTCGTGGCAAGTTGGTCGGGTGTTGCGTCCCTCGCCTCGACGATGCGATCGAGCGAGCCGTTCGGCCCAAGGATCAGCCGACCGTAGGCACCCGGGTCAGACGGGCGAAACCCGAGCACAACGACCGCGGGATGCGGAGGGTTTCGGCGGGCGGCCAGCATCGCCCGCAGGGTGGTGGTCGAGATAAGCGGCGTATCGCCGTACAGCACCAGCACGTCACCGTCGAAGCCGGCGAGGGTCGGCAGCGCCGCCATGACGGCGTGGCCGGTACCCAGCGGCGGATCCTGGATCACTGTGGGATGGGGTGCCACATGCTGCTTGACCACGTCGCAAGCGGCACCGACAACGATGGTTATCTGCGCGGGGTCGAGTTCGGCGACGGCGGCGAGGAGATGATCGATCATCGGCCGACCGGCAATCGGGTGCAGGACCTTGGGTAATGCCGATTTCATCCGTGTGCCGAGGCCGGCGGCCAGAACCACAACGGCGGTTTTCCGGTCGGTCATGGCCGAACCCCTGTTGACATGAGCGAGGCGGACGATATCGGAAGGAGTGCGGGACCTTGCCATACGGGACCGGGTACGCCAAGCGAAACGTTGACGGCGACCATGGCGGGGGCGGCTTAAGAATGCGTGAAATCAAAGCCGTGGTGTTCGATCTCGATGGCACCCTGGTGGACAGCGCGCCCGACCTCCGAACCGCGGTCAATCGACTGCTCGCCGAGGAGGAACGACGGCTGCTGGACCTCGATGAGGTAATCGGCATGATCGGTGACGGGGCGACAAAGCTTGTCGAGCGCGCATTGGCGGCATCCGGCGGCGTCTCCGGCGATCTCCAAGTGCTGACGCGGCGATTCCTCGCTCACTACGAAGGCAAGGCTGCCGAGCAGACGGTACCATATCCCGGCGTGCCGGAAACCCTCGCCGCTTTGACGGCCCGCGGAATGGTGCTGGGCATCTGCACGAACAAGCCTGAGGCGCCGACACGCGAGGTCCTGCGCGATCTCCACCTCGCGCACTGGTTCTCCGCGGTGATCGGTGGTGACAGCCTGGACGGCATCCGCAAGCCAGATGCGCGGCCGCTGCTCGCGGTGCTGGAGAGGTTGCGAGTTGCGCCCGGCTCGGCCGTCATGGTCGGCGACAACGCCAACGACGTCGGCACGGCGCGGGCCGCCGGCATCCCCGTGATCGTCCGCGCCGGAGGCTACACCCACATGCCGACGGAAAGCCTCGGCGCCGATGCGGTGTTCGGCCAATTCGACGAACTGCCGCCCCTCCTCGATCGCTGGATGCAACCCCGACAATGAACAACGGGATGCCACGGGCCTTGCGAATACCCGGCGTCCCCGGGATCCATGTCCCGGCTTTGCTCTGCTTGGCATTGGTGTGTCTCGTTGTCGGTCTGACCGTCCCGATCGTCGTGGTGCGTCAGTTCTGGGTATTCGAGGGCAGCTACTCGATCTTGGGGAGCATCGCGCTGCTGCTGCGCGAGGGTGAGGTGTTTATCGGCACGATCCTCCTCGGGTTCTCCGTGCTGTTGCCGGGGTTCAAGATCGTCGCACTCATTGCGACCTGGTTGCGATTGCGCCGCGGCGGCCGTGCTCCGCATCGGCTGGCGACGTTTCTTGAGGTTATCGGCAAATGGTCGATGCTGGATGTTCTGGTCGTCGCCCTGATCGTCTTCGCCGCCAAAGCGGGACCGCTGGTTGACGCGGAGGTGGCGCCGGCGATCGTTCCGTTCGTCGCGTCGATCGGGCTCACGCTGTATTGCGCGCGGGCCATCCGGTCGGCCGCTGCCAAGGCCGCGTCCCGATCGCAGCCTTGACGCGGTCTCGGCACGGCCTTATGTGCCCGTCGGAAGGTTTTGCCCCGAAAAAGCGTGAAATGTCATGACCGTCATGCCGATCCTCGTTGCTCCCGACCCGCGCCTCAAGCGGCGCGCGACGCCAGTCGAGCGGGTCGACGCAACGGTTCGCCGTCTCATGGACGATATGCTGGAGACAATGCACGAGGCGCGGGGAATCGGGCTCGCCGCCCCACAGGTCGGCGTTCTCCAACGCGTCATCGTCGCCGATGTGTCGTCGCCCGACGATCCGCCTCGGCCCCTGCGCCTCGCCAACCCGCAGTTGGTGTGGGAATCGGACGCCCTCGTCAACGGGGAGGAAGGCTGCCTGTCCCTCCCGGACCAATACGCCGAGGTCGTCCGCCCTGGCAAAATCCGCGTCCGTTATCTCGATGAGGAGAACGAAATCCGGGAGATTGAGGCCGAGGGGCTCCTTGCCCGGTGTATCCTGCATGAGATGGATCATCTGGAAGGCACCTTGTTCGTCGACCACATCTCGTCTCTCAAGCGGAACATCATCCTGCGGAGACTGTCCAAGGCGAAGAAGCAGAAGCTGGCGACGGCAAGCTGACGCTCTGCGTCGCCGCTCGCACCGCTCCCGGCCATGACCAATCTGCGTCTCATCTTCATGGGCAGCCCGGAATTCGCCGTGCCGACCCTGGCGGCGTTGCTGCGCGCTGGTCACCATATCGCTTGTGTCTATGCCCAACCGCCGCGCGCCGCGGGACGCGGGCAGCGGCTCAGGCCGACGGCCGTCCATGCCTTCGCCGAGGCACACGGTCTCGATGTGCGAACGCCGCGGACCCTGAAGGAGGAAGACGCACAGCGAGCGTTCGCGGCGCTTGCGGCCGACGCGGCCGTGGTCGCAGCCTATGGCCTGATCCTGCCGCCGCCGGTTCTCGCGGCGCCGCGTCTTGGGTGTTTCAACCTGCATGGGTCGCTGCTCCCCCGCTGGCGGGGAGCCGCGCCGATTCAGCGGGCGATCCTTGCCGGAGACACCGAGACTGGCGTCACCATCATGCAGATGGAAGCTGGCCTCGATACGGGTCCGATGCTGCTGTCCCAGGCCGTGCCGATCACGCCAACGGCGACTGCGGCCTCACTGCACGACACCTTGGCAACGCTGGGAGCGGAGTTGATGGTCGTGGCGCTGGAGGGGGTCGCCGCAGGGACGATTCGCGCGGTGAAGCAGCCCGAGCAGGGGGTGACCTACGCGCCGAAGTTGGAGCGCGACGAGGGACGGCTCGACTGGCAGCAGTCGGCCGCCGACCTTGACCGGCGGGTGCGCGCATTCGATCCGTGGCCGGGCGCCTGGTTCGAGGTCGCCGGCGAGCGGATCAAGGTTCTTTCGGCGGCGATCGCGACCGTTGACCCGGCGCCGCCCGGAACGGTCACCGACGACCGACTGACCATCGCCTGCGGCCGCGATGCCCTGCGGCCGTTGCGCGTTCAGCGCGCGGGACGGGCGGTGATGGACACGGACGCGTTTCTGCGGGGAACGCGGATCGCCGCAGGCACGGTGCTCGGCTGACCGAGGGGCGATCGCGCGACGATCAATCGACCGTCGCGAGTGTCTGACCCGCGGCTTCCAGGTGTCGCAGTTTCTCGATACCGCGGCGCATTTCATTGACGATGAAGTCGGCCCGCCGAACCGGACCGCCAGCATCGGCCAACGGGAATTTCTGCGTCCACGCGTCCATTTTTACCGTGAGGGCACACAGGATGCCGCCGATCGTGGCATGCGACTCAGTGATCATGCGTCGCACCGCGCGGAAGCGTTCGGCCGAGACATTCGACCAGAAATCTTGCGTAGACTGGTCGAACTGCAAGAGCCTAACTCGGACGTTATTCAATCCTCCCGTCAAAGCGGCATAGACAACCTTGCAGGTCTTCATGATTTTCTCGTCCTGCCTGAGCTGATGATGCTTGCTGATCTCGTTCAAAGTCCTGCGCAGATCTTCGATGCCTGGTGACAATTGGTCGAATGCGGCACGATAGTAGGACAAAGAGAGGAAGACGTCGCCATACTCCTCCAGAAACTGCGGCACCTGGAGGATCGGAATCTCCAATTTGGCGGCCAGCATCTTCAGCCGGGCGATCGCCTTTCGTCCGTCGGGATCCTGAAAGAGGGCGACGAGCTGTTCGAACCGGTCGACATCGACGGCCTCGCCACCATACACTCGCGCGATCAGCGGCCGGGTGAAGCTTTTCATGTAGCCCGTCAATTCGGCGTTCTTTGCCTCAGAGAGCTTCAGGCTGGCGGACTCGTTGACGGCAATACCGTGACGGCGAAGCAGAATGCGGAGACTGTAGACATCGAAGCTCGGCAGCAGGCCGAGCTTGATCAGGACGATCTGGTCCGGGTGCGGCTCAGCGGCATTCCAGCCAAACTCTCGAGGCACGTTTTCGATGTCGATCTGTCCACTGCCCGTGCCGGCGTCGGAAAACAGCTCGACAACACTCTCCAAGCTGGAGTTCTTGATCATCCGCGCGCGCGCCAACGCCGGCGTCTGCAGCGGGATGAACCCCAACGGCAGGATGTGGAGGGCATCGCGATCGGCGTCCGCGATGGTCGGTTGTGGCGGGAACGCGGCGTGCAGGATTTGCGCCATGTTCGCTTGATCTCCCCTTGTGCGGCGTTGACCTCGCCGCCCACGGTGACCATGCCGCCACGCCCGTTAAGGAATGCCCAACACCCAGCGCACCGAGCCGATCGACAAGACGCGCCAGTGGCGAATGACATAATATAATAATGACGCGTTACGCGCTAACTCTCGAATACGATGGTCGCGGCTTCGTCGGCTGGCAACGCCAAGCGAACGGCCCATCGGTGCAACAGGCCGTTGAGACCGCGATCCGGGCATTTTGCGGCGAGACCGTCGCGATCGTCGGCGCCGGCCGAACCGATACGGGCGTGCATGCCCTCGCCCAGGTTGCCCATGTGGATCTGGGACAAGCGCACTCCGCTAAGACCGTGCGCGATGCCGTGAATTTTCATCTGCGACCGGTGCCCGTGGTCATCGTGTCTGCGGTCGAAGTTGCCCCTTCCTTCCATGCCCGCTTCTCGGCGATCGGGCGATCATATCGGTATCGCATCCTGAACCGGCGGCCGCCGCCCGCGCTGGACGCCGGCCGGGTCTGGTGGGTGCCGGTGCCTCTCGATGCAGCTGCGATGCACGACGCCGCCCACGAACTCATCGGGCGACACGATTTCACCACCTTCCGCGCGTCCCTGTGTCAGGCCGCGTCGCCGGTCAGGACCCTGGACCGGCTGGACGTCGACCGCGATGGCGACGAGGTCATCATCGTTGCCGAAGCCCGGTCCTTCCTGCATCGCCAGGTCCGCAACATGACCGGCGCGATGAAACTCGTCGGCGAAGGCAAATGGACCGCCGATGATCTCGCCGCTGCGCTCGCCGCTTGCGACCGCACGCGCGGCGGACCCACGGCGCCGGCCGCGGGTCTCTACCTGACCGGCGTCCGATATCCGGATCCGCTTCAGTAGAAACCTCTGGCGACGATCGCGATGACGACGCTGAGAATGATGTCAAGCGTCACGATCGCCATGGCGGAGATCGGCGTCACCTGCAGCATGGTTCGGGCGATGAACCAAAGGTAGGCGCACAGGGCCATGAAGGCGGTCAACCAGAGCAGCGTGCCAATGTCCGGGGAAACCAGGCGCGCTGTCTGCAGCATGTTGATGGGGACGAACACGATCGCTTGAATCACCGCCGCCCAGTTGTAGACGACCAGATACGGCACGAATCGTTCCCTGCGTCCCAGCGACTCGGCGACCATCGCCATGATCACAGGATAGGCCGTCCACGAGATCACGTAGGCGATGACTTCCGCGGTCCAGTACCGCGTCGGATCGAAGACCTCCCGTTCGGTCGCCTGCCCCATGGCGATGAGCGAGAAGAACAGCGGGGCCACGATCACCGCCGCGAAGAACGACCGCCACGCCCCCTCCACCGTGGTGTTGAAGAGCCCGACGGCGCTCGTGTCCAGATTCGCCAAGCGCCAAGCGCCGTAGATCGAGCGGGCGGCCTCGGCAGGGAGAGTCATCGCTTAACCGACGCGAACCAGAGATCGAGCACCCGCCGGTAAACCTCCGTCAGCCGTTCCAGGTCGGCGACAGCCACATTCTCGTCGACCTTGTGGGCGGTCTCACCGGGCATGCCGAATTCGGCGACGGGACAGACGGCTCGAA
>CAZBWP010000060.1:9461-11670 GCA_964495295.1 uncultured Rhodospirillaceae bacterium
TTGTGGGCGGTCTCACCGGGCATGCCGAATTCGGCGACGGGACAGACGGCTCGAATGAAGCGGGCATCGGAGGTGCCGCCGCCGGTCTCGAGCGCCGGATTCAGACCGGTGACCGCAGAGACGGCGTCGACGATCGCGGCGGTGAGCCGGCCGGGCGGGCTCAGGAACGGCTCGCCCGAACACTCGGTCTCAAGGATGAAGCGCGGATCGACCGAGGCAAGCCGGTCCTCCAGACGTCGGTGAACGTCGCTGCCGGTATGCCGGTCGTTGAACCGAACGTTGAAGCGGGCGACGGCGCGCGCGGGAATTACGTTCGTCACGGGGTTGCCTACATCGACACTGGTGATCGTGACCCGCGATGGCTCGAAATGCTCGGTGCCGTCGTCCATCCATGCGCCGTCGATGGCTGCCAGCATGCGGATCAAGCGCGGGATCGGGTTGTCGGCCCGTTGTGGATACGCGGCGTGCCCCTGAACGCCGTCGACGCGCAACCGACCGTTGAGGCTGCCGCGCCGACCTATTTTGACAACCTCGCCGAGCGCCGTCGGGCAGGTCGGCTCGCCGACCAGGCAGGCATCCAGCCGTTCGCCTCGATCGGCCAGCCATTCAAGCACCTTGACGGTGCCGTTGACGGCCGGCCCCTCCTCGTCCCCGGTGATCAGCAGGCTGATCGACCCATTCAGCGCCCCCGCCTGCAGGTAGCGGCCGACGGCGGCGACGAAGCAGGCGATCGCTGTCTTCATGTCGCTGGCGCCTCGCCCAATCAGGCAGCCGTCGCGGATCTCGGCAGCGAAGGGGTCGACGGTCCAATCGGCGACGTCGCCAGGCGGAACCACGTCGGTGTGGCCGGCGAAGCAGAAGTTCGGCGGCGTCTCGCCGATTCGGGCGTACAGATTGTCTACGGGCGCCGTCCCGGGCGCCGTGAAGCGCAGACTGTGACAATTGAATCCCAAGCTCTCTAAGGCCGCCTGAAGCACGTCGAGGGCTCCCGCGTCGGCCGGCGTGATGCTCGGACAGCGGATCAGGTCGCGGCTCAGGTCCAGTGGATCCGGTGTCGCGATCATGCCGCGCGGTCGTTGGCCACGTGGTCGTTGGCGAAACCGATCATTCGCGGAGCAGATCGTTGATGGAGGTGCGGCTGCGCGTCTTCTCGTCGACCTGCTTGACGATCACGGCGCAGTAGAGGCCGGGCCCCGGCCGTCCATCGGGGAGCGGTGCGCCGGGCATCGAGCCGGAAACGACGACGGAATAAGGCGGAACCACGCCATAATGGATCTCACCCGTGGCGCGATCGACGATCCGGGTCGAGGCGCCGAGATAAACACCCATCGCCAGAACCGAGCCTTGGCAGACCCGGACGCCCTCGGCCACTTCTGCGCGGGCGCCGATGAAACAATCATCCTCAATGATCACCGGCTCGGCCTGCAGGGGCTCCAGGACCCCGCCGATCCCCGCGCCGCCGGAAATGTGGCAGTTCCGTCCGATCTGCGCGCACGAGCCCACGGTGGACCACGTGTCGATCATCGTGCCGCTATCGACGTACGCGCCAAGATTAATGAAGCATGGCATCAGCACGACGCCGGGCGCGATATAGGCGGACCGCCGTACGATGCAGTGGGGCACGGCGCGAAAGCCGGCGTCGCGGAAGCGCTGCTCGTCCCAACCGAGAAACTTCGACGCCACCTTGTCGAACCACTGCGCGCCGCCCGGACCGCCGCCGATCGGCGCCATGTCGTTGAGGCGAAACGACAGCAGCACCGCCTTCTTCAGCCACTGATGCACACGCCAGTTGCCATCGACCCGCTCGGCGACGCGTGCCTGACCGGAATCCAGGGCCGCCAGCGCCGCCTCGACGGCCTCGCGAACCGGGCCAGCCGTGTCGTAGCCGATGCTGTCCCGCTCTTCCCAGGCTTGATTGATGATTGCAGTGACGTCGTGGGTCATGTGGAGAATCCATCGGCGGAAATGAGAGGCCGGACGATGGGCAACGGGCGTCTCCCTGTCAACCGCCTCCGTGCCCCGCCGGTCAGGCGGTGGCGACAACCTGCTCCAGCCATGACACGAGGTCGTCGACGATATGGTCGATGGGCACGCCGTCGATCTCCGCCACGCCATGGTCGGTTTCGTTGCGGACCCAGACCGTCGTCATGCCCAACGCGGCAGCCGGTGTCAGATTGCGCGCAACGTCTTCGACCATGGCGGCCGACCG
>CAZBWP010000061.1:0-11627 GCA_964495295.1 uncultured Rhodospirillaceae bacterium
GGCGCTGGCGCATCCGGCGCTGCCGACACCGCCCGGCTTCGATCCAGCCGGGTGAACCGCTGGACCCATGGCGCGCCTGCCCGTGATAGTCTGGGTGATGGGGCGGCGAAGGGTGTGGAGAGATGACCGCGTATGACGTGATCGCGACCGAGGGCGTGCCGATCAAGGCCTGGACGCACGGCGTCACCGTCGAGGCGGGCGCGCTGCGGCAGCTCCGGAACGTCGCGACCCTGCCGTTCGTCCACCCGCATGTCGCGGCGATGCCCGACGTCCACGCCGGCATCGGCGCCACCATCGGCTCGGTGATCCCGTGCCGGCGGGCGATCATCCCGGCGGCCGTGGGCGTCGACATCGGCTGCGGCATGATGGCCGTGCAGACGAACCTGACATCGCAGCACCTGCCGGAAAACCTGCACGGGCTGCGCTCCGCCATCGAGACGGCGGTGCCGCACGGCCGCACCGCCCACGGCAAGGCCCGGATCGACCGCGGCGCCTGGGGCACGGTACCGGACGACGTGGCCGCCGCCTGGACCGCCGCGCGGGCGGGCGGCACGAACCTCGCCGAGGGGCTCAAGCGCATCGTCGCCGGCCATCCCAAGCTCGCCGAGGCCAACAGCCTGCACCACCTGGGCACGCTCGGCACCGGCAATCATTTCATCGAGGTGTGCCTTGACGAGGGCGACCGCGTCTGGGCGATGCTGCACTCGGGCTCGCGCGGCATCGGCAATGCGATCGGGCGCACCTTCATCGCACTGGCCAAGCGGGACATGGAGCGCCACGCGATCCACCTGCCCGACGTCGACCTCGCCTACTTTCCCGAAGAGACGGAGCACTTCGCCGAGTATGTGGAGGCGGTGCACTGGGCGCAAGCGTTCGCGCATGTCAATCGCGAGGTGATGATGGCGCGCGTCCTCCGCGTCATGGCCGAGGCGTTCCCCGGCCTCGAGTCGGGCGACGTGGTGGTCGACTGCCACCACAACTACGTGGAGCGGGAGACGCATTTCGGCGAGGACCTCTGGGTGACGCGCAAAGGCGCGGTGAGCGCACGCCGGGGCGAACTCGGCATCATCCCCGGTTCCATGGGCGCCCGCTCCCACATCGTGCGTGGCCTGGGCGAGGCGCAGTCGTTCTGCTCGTGCGCGCACGGCGCCGGCCGCGCCATGTCGCGCACCGAGGCGCGGCGGCGGTTCAGCGTCGCCGACCACGAGCGGGCCACCACCGGCGTCGAATGCCGCAAGGACGCCCACGTCCTCGACGAAACACCCATGGCCTACAAGGACATCGACGCGGTGATGGCGGCCCAGGCCGACCTGGTGGAGATCGTCCACACCCTGAAGCAGATCGTCTGCGTCAAGGGCTGAGCGGAGAGGGCTGTAGCCCGCGCCGTCGACCGCTCGAATCTCGGGGTTGATTTTTTAATCGATGCAACCTTAAACTCAAGTAGCGGTTGGGAGGGTCGCCGACGCGGCCCGCTGGGACATGGTTCCCACCCGGCCGCCTTTGTATGTCCGATGTACCTCCTGTACCTTGATGACGCTGGGTCGGTTGGGAACCCCAGAGAAAAGCATTTCGTGCTTGGCGGGGTGGCCCTCTTCGAGCGCCAAACCCATTTCCTTTCGGAGGCGCTTGACCAACTTGCGCGAAAGTGGCAGCCGCTGTCTGCAGACGAGTTGGAGTTTCACGGCTCAGAAATCAACGCCGGCCGAAACACTTGGCGGAAGGTCCCCAAGGATAAGCGAAGAGCGATAATTCGGCATGGGCTTGCCACGGTGCGAAGCCTCCAAGGCGACTGGACTCTATTTGGCGTTGCAGTCGACAAGAAGGCCCGCTCACCGGAGGATCCCATCGAGTATGCATTCGAACAATTGTGCAATCGCTTTGATCGCTTCCTGCAAAGAAAATATAGAAAGAATGACAAGCAAAAAGGACTGATCATTCTTGACAAATCTGCGAAAGAAACACGACTTCAGGCCTTGGCAACCGAATTCCGGAAAACAGGGCACCGCTGGGGAACCACCCGCAACATGGCCGACGTCCCAATGTTTGTTGACTCTCGCTCCACCCTCATGATACAGTACGCCGATTTGGTGGCTTACGCCATGTGGTGCAAATATGAGAAATCCGATGCAGAGTTCTTTAATGTTATAGATGACAGTTTTGACTCAGAAGGCGGCGTCGTGCATGGACTTCATCATTTCAAAGACAGGAATGAATATTGTGACTGCATTGCCTGCGCCCCCAGACTCATTTAGTATTTTCCTGATTTCGACGATGGCCCTTTGATTACTCATGGTCAAAGCGCTCTCCGAGAGCGAATGGCGCCCTGAGCTAATCATGGGTGCTGTGAGGGTGATCTGCCGCCGACCATAGAGCCGGGCCGGCGGGCGGGGTTTCGGCCTGGCGCAACCAGAGCTCGGTCTCGACGATGTGGCGCAGCATCGGCGCAGGGCCGCCGCGGCGGAAGCCATCGACCATGGCCGTGAGCGCGCCGGGCGCGGCATAGGGCGCGAGCCGGCTGTCGGCGGCGGTGAGCAGCGGCAGGTAGCGGCCGAGCAGGCGCTCGTCGCGGAACCAGTCGTCGTAGGGCAGCCACAGGCCGATCTTGCGGCGGTGCACGACCTCGCGCGGCAGGTAGCGGTCGGCGAGCCGCTTCAGCACGGGCTTGGTCTCGCCGCCGGGAACGCGCAGCGACGGCGCCAGCCGGTTGACGAGGCGCCACAGCGGCCAGTGGGTGTAGGGCACCCGTGCCTCGACCGACGCCGCCATGCTCATCTTGTCCTGGCGGACCAGCAGCGATTCGAGATAGGCCGTCTGGTCGACGGCGAACAGCCGGTCGCGGAAGTCCTGAAAGCGCCGGCTGGCGGCTTCCCGCTCGCCGCGCGCCGGCACCAGCGCCGGGAACAGCCGGTGCAGGCCGCGAAAGTCGCCATAGACGGAGGCATAGGCCGCCGCGTCCAGGCCGGCGAGACGGCGCATGCCGGCGAATGGCCAGCGGTTGGGCAGATGCCCGGCCATCGGCAGGCCGCCGAACAGCTCATGCCCGCGATAGCGCCGCCACAGCCCGTAGCGCAGGTAGCCGCCGAACAACTCGTCGGCGCCCTCGCCCGTCAGCACCACCTTGAAGTCCCGCCGGATGTGCCGGCACAGGAGCATCAGCAGCACACAGCCGCCGTGCGCCGTCGGCCCCTCCATGCTGGCGATGGCATCGGGCAGCGCCTCGGCATAGTCTTTGCCGGTGACCGGCACCGCCACGTGGTCCAGGTCGTAGCGCTCGACCACCTGGCGCTGATAGGGCGCCTCGTCGAAGGCGTGGCCGCCGAGGGTCAATGCGTAGGACCGCAGCCGGCGGCCGCTGCTGCGCGCCGCGACCGCCGCGACCAGGCTCGAATCGACGCCGCCGGAAAGCTGCAAGGCGTAGCCGACGTCACTGACCAGGTGGGCCGCGATCGACCGTTCGACGGCCGCGTGCACCGTTGCCTCGTCGACCGTGCCATCGCTGGCGAGGCTATCGAGCGGGTCGGCGAAGCGGCGCTCGGCGACGCTGCCGTCGGCGAGCGATACGGTCAGCAGCGTGCCACCCGGCACCCGCTCGATGCCGCGATAGTTCGAGGCGCGCCCGGCCGCCCAGCCGAAGGTCAGCAGTTCGGCCAAGGCCGCCGGATCCACCTCCGGGCGGCTCAGGCGGTGCAGCGGGCGCATCTCGCTGGCGAACGCCGTCAGACCGCCGACGCGGGTCATGTAGAGCGGCTTGATGCCCAGCGGATCGCGCGCCGCCAGCGCCACCCCGCGGTGCCGGTCGATCAGGCAGAGCGCGTACATGCCCTCGAGCCGATCGAACACCGCCTCGCCCCAGGTGAGATAGCCGTGCAGGATGGCCTCGGTGTCGCCATCGGTGCGCAGGTCGACGCCCGTCTGGGTCAGCGCCGCGCGCAGCGCCCGGTAGTTGTAGATCTCGCCATTGAAGACCAGCGTGCACCGGTGCGTCGGATCGGTCATCGGCTGGTCGGACTGGGGCGCCGGATCGAGAATGGCGAGGCGGCGAAACACCAGCGCCGCGCCCGGCTCGGCGAGGCGACCACCGGAATCCGGGCCGCGGTGCAGCAGATCCTGCTCCATCGCCGCGAGCAGGGCCAAGGGGAACCGCCGGCCCGGTTCGAACAGCGCGGCGAATCCGCACATGATCGCTAGACGCCGAGGAACCGGACGTGGGTGTCCGGCTCGCGGGCGAGGTCGGCGGTGGCCCCCGACCAGACGACGTGGCCCTTCACCAGGATGACGGCGCGGTCACACACCGCGAGCAGCGTCGCCAGATCCTTGTCGACGATCACCGTGGCGATGCCGGCGGCCTTGATCCGGCCGATCACCCGCCAGATTTCGCCGCGGACCAGCGGCGCCAGCCCCTCGGTCGCTTCGTCGAACAGCAGCAGGCGCGGATTGGTCATCAACGCGCGACCGATCGCCAGCATCTGCTGCTCGCCGCCGGAAAGCTGGTTGCCCATGTTGGCGAGCCGCTCCCCGAGGCGCGGGAACAGGGCCAGCACCCGCGCGAGCGTCCAGGCGTCGGTGCCGTCCCGGGGCGGTCGGGCCGTCAGCATCAGGTTCTCCCGGACGGAGAGGGTGGCGAAGATGCGGCGGCCCTCCGGCACCACGGCGACGCCCAGGCGGGCGATGCGGTGCGGCCTCAGTCCCTCGACCGCCCGGCCGTCCAGGCGCACCCGGCCGGCGCTCGGCGGCGTCAGCCCGAGGATCGCCCGGAGCGTCGTCGTCTTGCCCATGCCGTTGCGGCCGAGCAGCGCCAGGCTCTCGCCGGGCCCGACGGCCAGGTCGACGCCGTGCAGGACGTGGCTGGCGCCGTAGTGGGCGTGCAGTCCCGCGGTTTCCAGCAGCGGTGGCGTCATGGCAGGGCCACCGCCCCCATGCCCACCGCCCCCAGGTAGGCATCGCGCACCGCCGTGCTGGCGCGGATCGCGTCGGGCGGTCCGCTCTCCAGCACGCGGCCGCCGTCCATCACCGTGATCACGTCGGCAATGGCGAACACGGCGTCCATGTCGTGTTCGACGAGCACGACCGTGTGGCGTGGTGCCAGACCGCGGATCAGCGCCGCCATCCGGCCCGACTCCTCACGGCCGAGGCCGGCCAGCGGTTCGTCCAGCAGCAGCAGCGCCGGCGCCGCGGCCAGCACCATGGCGAGCTCGAGCTGCCGCTGTTCGCCGTGACTGAGGGCGCCGGCCGGCGTGTCGGCGCGCCGGGTGAGGCCGACCGCCGCCAGGGCCGCCATGGCGGTGTCGTGCGAGCCCCGGTCGAAGGCGGCGGGGCGAACGAAGCGCATGCGGGTGTCGACGGCGGCGCGGGCGCCGAGCCAGCAAGACCGGAGGCAGCTCAGGTGGGGAAACACGTTGACCCGCTGAAAGGTGCGGCCGATGCCGGCCCGAGCGACCCGGTCGGGCGTCAGCCCCGCCATCTCACGGCCGTTGAACACGATGCGGCCGGCCGACGGCGCGAGTTCGCCGGAGAGCAGGTTGAGCAGCGTCGTCTTGCCGGCGCCGTTGGGGCCGATCACCGCGTGCACGTGCCCGGCGGCAACGCCGAGGTCGACGGCGTCGACGGCGACCACCGCGCCGAACGTCCGTGACAGCGCGCGGGTCTCCAGGATCACGCGCCGTCTCCGCCGCTCTTTGCTCCCACCGCCGGCCGGCGCCGCAAGCGGCCGGCAAGCCCGGCAAGCCCCTGGGGCAGGACGAGCACGAGGGCGATGATGAACAGGCCGATCCACAGCCCCGAGTGGTCGGTGACGGTCTGCAACTGGTCTTCCAGCAGCAGGAAGGCGAAGGTGCCGAGCACCGGTCCCCACAACGTCCCCATGCCACCCAGGATCACCACCATCAGCACGATGCCCGACTGGTGCCAGCTCATCAGCCCCGGGGAGACGTAGCCGGCGTGCGCCGCCTGCAGAAAGCCGGCGTAGCCGGCGACGGCGCCGGCGATGACGAAGCTCGCCAGCTTGTAACGGACGGTGGGAAAGCCGAGCGCCCGGACGCGCGGCTCGTTGGCGCGGATCGCCTGGATGACCTGGCCGAACGGCGCCCGGAGGAGCATCGCCAGGAGCAGATAGCAGGCAACGAGACTCGCCAGCACGGCGTAGTAGAAGGTCGTCGGATCGTTCAGGTCCACCGTGGCGATGCCGAAGACGTCCGCGGCCGGACGCGCCAGCACGAACAGGCCGTCGGAGCCGCCGAAATCGGCGCTTTCGATGGCGAAATAGAAGAGCATCTGGGCGAACGCCAGCGTGATCATGATGAAATAGATGCCGCCGGTGCGCACCGACAACGCGCCGATCGCCAATGCCGCGACGGCGGCGATGGCGATCGCCACCGGGGCGGCGAGCCACAGCGCGGCGCCGTCGCCGTCGGGCGTCAACAGGGCGAGCCCGTAGGCGCCGAGGCCGAAAAACGCCGCGTGCCCGAGGCTGACCAGCCCGGTGTAGCCGACCAGGAGGTCGAGGCTGATGGCGAAGATCGCGAAGATCATCAGCCGGACCGCCAGTTCCTCCACATGGAACGCGCCGCCGACGAGCGGAAAGCCGGCGAGCGCCGCCAGCGCCGCGGCATGCAGGACCAGGGACCAGGGTGACACCGGCCGGCCTCAGGCCGCGCGACCGAACAGGCCCTGCGGGCGCACCATCAGCACCGCCGCCATCAGGGCGTAGATCACCATCGAGGCGACCTCCGGCAGCAGCACCTTGCCGAAGGTGTCGGCGAGGCCGATCAGCATCGCCCCGACGAACGCCCCCTTGACCGAGCCGATGCCGCCGATAACGACGACGACGAACGAGACGATGAGGATGCGGTCGCCCATGCCGGGGTAGACCGAGCTGACCGGCGCCCCGATCATCCCGGCGAACGCCGCCAGGCCGATGCCGAGGGCGAAGACGAGGGTGAACAGGCGGCGCACGTCGACGCCGAGGGCTTCCGCCGTCTCCCGGTCGGCGGCGCCGGCGCGGATCGCCATGCCGATGCGGGTCCTGGCGATCAGTCCATAGAGACCTGCTGCGACGAGCAGGCAGACGGCGGAGATGAACAGTCGGTAAACGGGATAGTCCTGGTCGGCGGTCAGCGGGATCGATCCCGCCAGCGCCGCCGGCGGGGCGACGCCGTGGAAGCCGGTGCCCCAGAGCATCTGCTGCACGTCATCGATGATGAGGATCAGCCCGAAGGTCAAAAGCACCTGTTGCAGGTGGTCGCGCTCGTAGAGGAAGGAGATGGCGAGGCGCTCGATGACGAGCCCGAGCAGCAGCATCAACGGCACGCCGAGCATGACGGCGGCGAGCAGGGAGCCGGTCTCCCCGGCGAGCCAGAAGGCGAGATAGGCGCCGAGCATGTAGAAGGCGCCGTGCGCCAGGTTGATGACGCCCATGATCCCGAACACCAGCGTCAGACCGCTGGCCACCAGGAACAACAGGAATCCGTACTGGACCCCGTTCAGCGCCTGGACGAGGGCCGCGTCGAGGCTCATGCCGGCGAACGGCGCGGCTGGCGCATCCTCACCACGGAAAAGCCGTCACCGTGTTCAGGCGATGGCGCAGCCGGTCGCCGGATCCTCCAGATCCGGGGACGCGACGCCGAGGATCTTGTGCACGCCGTTCTCGACGGTGCGCACGTAGAACGTCTGGATCGGATTGTGGGCCTTCGACATCCGCCACGCGCCGCGCGGACTTTGGGCGAGTTCGACCGCTTCCAGCGCCCTGATCATCTCGGCCGTCCCGTCGATCTCGCCGCCCACGGCTTCGACGGCGCGGACGATCAGCTCGCCGGTGTCGTAGCCCTGCATGGCATAGACGTCCGGCGCCCGCCCCGTCGCCGCCTGGTAGGCGGCCATGAAGGTCGTGTTGGCCGGGGTTTCCAGGGTTTCCGCCCAGTGCAGGGTGCTCTTGATGCCCTCGGCGGCGGCCCCCTGGGCCGGCAGCAGGCCTTCGGTGATGAAGCCGTTGCTGTAGAGGGGGATGCGGTCCTTCAGCCCCGCCGCGGCATAGTCCTTGACGAACTTGACGGCGCCGCCGCCGGCGAAGAAGGCGAACACGGCATCGGGTTGCAGCGACGCGATTTCCGACAGGTAGGCCTGGAACTCCACGTCCGGGAATGGGCAGAAGATCTTCTTCACGGTGGTGCCGCCAAGCGCCTCGAAGTGTTCCGCGGCGGCGCCGGCGTGCTCCTCGCCCGCGGCGTACTTCCAGGTGATGGTCACCAGCGTCTTGTGCCCGTCGTCGGCGATCACCTTGCCGCACGGATAGGACGTCTGCCAGTTGGTGTAGGACGCGCGAAAGACGTTGGGCGCGCACCATTCGCGGGTGATGGCGTTGGCGCCGGCGTTGGGGATGATCAGCAACGGCCGCTCGCGCCCGCGCACCTCTCTGGCCATGGCCATGGCGACGCCCGAATGCACGGGGCCGATCAGGAAATCCACCCCTTCGCGGGCGATCAGCTTCTTGGTGTTCTGCGGCGCCTTCTCCGGCGACATCTCGCTGTCGATCGGGATGTAGGCGAGATCGCGCCCGGCGATGCTGCCGCCCGCCTCGGCGATCCTCAGCTTCATGGCGTCGGTGATCGCCTCGCCCAGCATCGCAAACGTGCCGGAATAGGGAAGCAGGATGCCCACCCTGATCGGCGCCTTGGCGGCCCGAACGAACGGCGCGGGCAGGCTGCCTGCGGCCGCCGTGGCGGCGGCGCCGGCGATGAAGCGGCGGCGGGTGGTGGTCATGGGCGCGTCTCCCCCTCGTGGTGCGCCAAGTCGCGGGCGCTGCCCGAACCTATGCCAAGCACCGTTCGGCTGTCATCAGCGAAAACCGGCGCATCGAGGGCCGGCATCGGCCGATCGGCCGGCGCGTGTCAGCCTCCTTCGATCCGTGGAGGACACTCGGCCCGTTTGGTGGTATCCAGATCGTTGGTTGAGGGTGCGGGGCGCAAAGACCCCCGGTTGGAAAGCGAGGACGACGAATGACGGTCAGCACCTTGCGGCTCGGGCCTGAGGATGCCCTTCACTACGCGTACGATCCCCCATCCGGCAAGGCGTGCACCTTTGTCTTTGTCAACGCGCTCACCGGCAGCACGGCGACGTGGCAGGGGGAGATCGCGCCGGCGTTGCGGGCCCTCGGATTCGGCACGCTCGTCTATGATTTTCGCGGCCAGGCCAACAGCCCGTTCGCGCCGGGACGGGTGCTCGATCAGACGCTGATCGTCGATGACCTGCGGCGCCTGGTCGGCGAGATCGACCCACCGAAGCCGATTTTCGTCGGCCTGTCCATCGGCGGACTGTTCGCGACCTGGGCGATCCTTGCCGGGACACCGGCGACCGGCCTCGTGCTGATCAACACGCTGCGCCAGCCGGGCGTGCGCCTCGAGTGGATCAACAAGGCAATGGCGCTGACGGCGATGCTCGGCGGCCCCAGGCTGGTCATGGACCTCTACCTGCCGTTGCTGGTCAACAAGGAGCGGGCCGCGTCGATCCGGCACAATCATCTGGTCAGCGCCCTCTATGAAGGACTCGACCCCTCCGAGGGCATTGCCAACCTGATGGCCAATGCCGGCTCGGCCGACTGGCAGCCGCCGTGGGAAGAGCTCACCCTGCCGACGCTGGTCATCACCGGCCTCGCCGACCGGATCTTTTATGATGCCGAAGAGGTGCGCGCGATCGTCGCGCGCCTGCCCGACGTGCGGCGCCTCGACATGGACGATGCCGGACATCTGATCCCGGTGGAACGGCCGAACGAAACCGTTGCCGCGCTCGCGCGCTTCGCCGCGGACCTCGAACGGCCGTGACACTGAATCGCGCGACGCTCGCCTATCTGGCGGTGCTGGTCGGTGTCTGCGGCCATGCGTCCAGCGAGTTCTTCTCGATCCTTTCGGGCGTCCAGGGGCCGGAAACGTCGGTCTGGCGGTATACCATCGGCAGCGCCGGTTTGCTGGCCGCGGCGCTGATCTGGCCGGCGAGTCGCAACCTGTGGGAGCCGCTCCGGGCGCATCCGCTGAAGCTCGCGTGGCTGTCGGTGGTGGGCTTCACCCTGGCCTACCTGGCCTTTCACTGGTCGCTGGATTTCGCCACGGCGGTGCAGGTGGGAACCCTGGTGACGACGGTGCCGTTGTTCGTCGGCTTCGCCAACCTGATCATCAACAAGGTGGCGATCACCACGCCGAAGATCGTCAGCGGCACGGCCGCGGTGATCGGTGTCGCGCTGCTGCTCACCGATGGCTATCTGTTCGAACTGGCCGGGCGGGAGGGATCGCTGTTCGGCGTCGGCCTGGCGCTTGCCTGCGCCGCGCTGGTCGCCATCTACGCCGTCGCGGCGCGGCCCTTGATCATCGAGTACGGCCCGCTCAGGATCACCGCGATCACCATGACGATGGGCACGGTGGTCCTGTATGTCCTGGTCGGCGCGGCGTGGGGCGTGTGGGTCAATCCGCTGACGCTGTTCGACCGGCCGCCGCAGGCCGCCTGGTCGCTGCTCATCCTCGGCGTCTTCAACACGACGATCACCCAGCTGTTCTGGCTGGGTGGGCTCGCCGCGGTGCCGGACATCACCCGCGGCTCCTACCTGTTCTTCCTCAAGCCGGTGATCACCGCGCTGCTCGCGGTGCTGATCCTGCTGCAGCCGATCACCGCCATCCAGATCATCGCCATCATCGTCATCTGCGGCGCCGTGGTGGTGGAGATGGCCTGGCCGTATCTGACGCGGGCCCGCGCGCGCGGCTGAGACCGCGGCCGGGTGTGGGCTGAGGGGCCAAGCGCGCCGATCGCCGGCGCGCGGTTACTGGATCGCGGTGTTCGGGTCGGGAAGCTCGGCACCGGCCTCCGGCGCAGCGCCGCCCTTGCCCTGGGCGTCGCGCGTCTTGGCGATCAGGTCGTTGACGGCGTTGGCAAGGTTCTTAACCGAGCCGTGGAACTGATTGAGCGGCAGGATCAACGTGCCCGCCGGCTCCAGCTTGTTGTCGGCATCGAGGGCGCCGAAGGTGATCCGGACGACGCCGTTGGCGAGCTTGACGCTCATCACGGCGTCGGCAAAAACGACGGGCGGCTGATCGGCCATCAGAACCTCCATGGAGCGGGGCCGGTGCGGGACCGGTGCGCTGGCTCTGCGCTGGCGGACCCGGCGGCAACGCACGGTAGCCGCCCGTCAGCGGTAGCGCAACCATGCACCCCGTCGCCCAGCCGGCTAACCCCCGCCGGATCGCCGCCACGTCGCCGCCCTGTGACGCGCGTCCCTGTGATGGGGATCACTGGCGGGCGGCGCGGCGGCTGATAGACCGATGATCGTCAGGGTTCGGTCCCCCAGCCCTGGCGCAACCCATGTCTCGCGCAATGCCGGGCCGCAATGGCCCGGCTTTTTTTGTTACGGCTCCTGTGTCCGTGCAGCCGTTTGCTTCGCGCCGGCGCATCGTCACAGGTATGGCGACAGGAGCCAGGCGGCGCCATCGCGCAGCCGAATCGGCAGCGGGCGGCGGGCGATCGCCGTGGCGCTCAATGGCCGGGCCGTGGCGAGCGTCTCGTCGAACAGCCGGTCGAGCCGGCTTGCCGCCGCACTATCGTAAATCTCGATATCAAGCTCGAAGTTCAGCCGAAAGCTGCGCTCGTCCCAG
>CAZBWP010000062.1:0-11557 GCA_964495295.1 uncultured Rhodospirillaceae bacterium
CCTTCGTCAAAGCCTTCAAGGAGATGTGGGGTGAGAGCACGGTGATCGGCGACGTGACGCAGGCGGCCTATCTCGGGCCGTGGCTGTGGAAGGCGGCGGTTGAGCGCGCGGGATCGTTCGACGTCGACAAGGTGCGCGCGGCCAGCCCGGGCATCGAGCTCGACACGGCGCCAGAAGGCTACGTCAAGGTTCACGAAAACCATCATCTGTGGTCCCGGACCCGCGTCGGTCGCGCCCGGATGGACGGTCAGTACGACGTGGTGTTCGAGACCGCAGACCTGGTCGAACCCGATCCGTTTCCCGAGGGCTATCAGTAAGCTTGGGCGGGGGCTGCCGCCAGGGGTTCGATGCTGACGGATGAATTTCGTCCGTTGGCTGGATCGAACCACCAGATCCGATCCACTCGGCGCGTGGCAGCCCCAAATCCCGCGCCCCGCCACGTTGGCGGGACCGCGCGGGCCTGAGGGTGCTGCCTGCCTTTCGTCTCCCTCCCCAACGGAGGCTCCGCGATGTTCGACGGCTATACACTGTCCGAGCTTGGCGCGATATTCGCCATGCAAGGTTTTTCCGGCCTGATCCTGTTCTCTGTCTATGTCCTGATGGCGCTCGGCCTGGCGATTATCTTTGGCCAGATGGGCGTCATCAACATGGCGCACGGCGAGTTCATGATCCTCGGTGCCTACGTTACATGGTTGACGTCGCAGGTCTTTGGAATCTACCTGCCCGGTCTTTACAGCATCTACTTCTTCGTGGCGCTCGGGCTCGCTTTCCTCGCATCCGGCGCGCTCGGCGTGGCGATGGAGTGGCTGCTGATCCGACATCTCTACCGCCGGCCCCTTGATACGCTGCTCGCGACCTGGGGGTTGAGCCTGATCCTGCAGCAGATCTTCCGCTCGACATTCGGTCAGCGCGAAGTCGGTGTGATGCTGCCGGACTGGATGATGGGGTCGCTGCCGCTGACGGAGCAGATCGAGGTGCCGGTCAACGGTCTGATCGTGATGGTGTTGACGCTGCTCATCACGACCGTGGTCGGCTTCATGATGTATCGGTCGGGCTGGGGGCTGCGGGTGCGCGCCGTCGTTCTCAACCGTCAGATGGCCGGTGCCGTCGGCATCGACACCGAGCGCACCGACCGGCTGACGTTCGGCATCGGCTGCGGCATCGCGGGCGCCGCCGGCGCGGCCTTCACCATGATCGGCTCGACCGGGCCGACGGCCGGACAGCTCTACATCGTCGATACGTTCCTCGTCGTCGTCTTCGGTGGCGCGGCGAGCCTGCTCGGCACCATCGCCTCGGCGTTCTCGATCAGCCAGGTGCAGTCGATCCTTGAATTCTTCCTCTCCGGGTCGATGGCCAAGGTGCTGACGCTCCTTGTCGTCGTCGGCATCCTGATGCTGCGTCCACAGGGCCTGTTTGCCGTCAAGGTCCGCAAGTGATGAGGCCATCCATGCGCATTCCTCGACAGAGTCTGTTCAGTCAGGGCGAGGTGGTCGGCTTCGTGATCCTCGCACTGCTGATCTTCCTGGTGATGCCGGCGGTGTTCGACAGTTTCCGCCTGAACCTGTTCGGCAAGTATCTCACCTACGCCTTCGTCGGCATCGGCTTGGTTTTGTGCTGGGGGGTGGGGGGCATCCTGTCGCTGGGGCAGGGCGTGTTCTTCGGTCTCGGTGGCTATTGCATGGCGATGTTCCTCAAGCTCGAGGCCTCGACGCCGGAGAATACCGCCATCCAGTCGACGCCGGGCATCCCCGACTTCATGGACTGGAACCAGATCACGGCGCTGCCCTGGTGGTGGGAGCCGTTCCACAGCTTCCCCTTCACCCTGTTCGCGGTTGTCGCCGTGCCCACGCTGTTCGCCTTCATCATCGGCGTGGCGATGTTCAAGCGACGCGTCGGCGGCGTGTATTTCGCCATCATCACGCAGGCGATCGTCGCGATCCTGACCATCCTGATCATCGGGCAGCAGGGCTTTACCGGTGGCGTCAACGGCATGACCGATCTGCGCACGCTGCTCGGCTGGGACATCCGCCCGGAAGGTGCCAAGACCACGCTGTATTTCGTCAACGGCGTGCTGCTGTTTGCCTGCCTGTTCATCGCCCAGTGGGTGCGCAAGGGCAAGGTTGGACGGTTGCTGGTGGCGATCCGCGATCAGGAGGATCGCGTTCGCTTCTCCGGCTACGACGTGGCCAGTTTCAAGATCTTCGTGTTCTGCCTCGGGGCCGCCTTCGCCGGCATAGGTGGCGCGATGTTCGCGTTGCAGGTCGGCTTCATGTCGCCGACGCTGATTGGCATCGTGCCCTCGATCCAGATGGTGATCTTCTGCGCCGTCGGCGGGCGGTTGTCGCTGCAGGGCGCGGTCTATGGCGCGATCCTTGTGAACTGGGCGCAGACGGTGTTCTCCGAGCGGTTCCCCGAGCTGTGGCTGCTGGCCATGGGCGGGCTGTTTATCGCCGTGGTGATGCTGTTTCCCATGGGGCTGGCGGGGCTTTACGACGCGCACGTCAAGCCCCGGCTGCTGGCGCTGGGGCGCGAGCTGCGTGCCGACAAACGGATGCCCGGCGACGTGGCGTCCGGTCCCCTGAAATCGCCGGCCGAGTGAAGGGATACAGGGAATGACCCCTAGCACCCCGCAGTACACCACGGACTTTCTTCTGGCGGTCGAAGGGCTCACCGTGTCCTTCGAGGGGTTCAAGGCCGTGGACGACCTCAGCTTCTACGTCGACGCCGGCGAGATCCGCGTGATCATCGGCCCCAACGGCGCCGGCAAGACCACGGTTCTCGACCTGATCTGTGGGCGCACCAAGGCGTCCGGCGGCTCCGTGCGCTTCAAGGGCCGTGAGCTGCTCACCATGCGCGAAGACCAGATCGTCCATGCCGGGGTGGGGCGCAAGTTCCAGACACCCACGATCTACGAGGACCTCACCGTCTTCGAGAACCTGGAACTCAGCTATCCGAAGGGCTGGTCCGTGTTCGGCGCGCTGGTCTTCAAGCGTTCGGCCGAGGTGGCGGAGCGCATCGAGGACGTCGCCGACACCATCTTCCTGGCCGACATGCTGAACCAGAAGGCGGGGCTGCTCAGCCACGGCCAGAAGCAGTGGCTGGAGATCGGAATGTTGCTCATTCAGGATCCGGAGCTGATGATGCTCGACGAGCCGGTGGCCGGCATGTCGGTCGCGGAGCGCAAAAAGACCGCCGACCTTCTCAACCGCATCATCGAGGGCCGCTCGGTGATCGTGATCGAGCACGACATGAATTTCGTGAAGGACATCGCCCACAAGGTGACGGTGTTGCACCAGGGCAAGGTCCTGAGCGAGGGCTCGATGGACAAGGTCCAGTCCGACCCGCGCGTCATCGAAGTCTATCTCGGTCATTGAAGGAGGGCGGCGGATGCTGACCATCGACGATCTGCATGCCTCCTACGGCAAGTCCGAAGTGCTTCATGGCCTGTCGGCGGAGGTGGCTGCCGGCGAGATCGTGGCCATCATGGGCCGCAACGGCATGGGCAAGACGACGCTGATGAAGGCGCTGATGGGTGTGGTGCCCTCGCACAAGGGCTCGGTTCGGCTCGGCGGCACGGAAATGTCCGGGCTGAAGAGCTTCCGCCGCGTCGCGGCGGGCTTCGGCTACGTGCCGCAGGGCCGCGCCATCTTCTCGACCATGACGGTGGAGGAGAACGTGCGCACCGGACTGTCCGCGACGGGCGAAAGCGCGGTATCGACCGACATCTACGAGCTCTTTCCCGTGTTGTTGGAGATGAAGAAGAGGCGCGGCGGCAATCTGTCGGGCGGGCAGCAGCAGCAGCTCGCCATCGCCCGGGCCCTCGCCAGCAAACCCAAGGTCCTCCTGCTCGACGAGCCGACCGAGGGGATTCAGCCCTCGATCATCCGCGAAATGGCGCGCACGCTGCGCCGCATCCGTGACGAGCGCGGGCTCTCGATCGTGGTCTCCGAGCAGGTGCTGAGCTTCGCGCTGGACGTGGCCGACCGCGTCCTGGTGCTGGAGAACGGCCGTTTCGTGCATGAAGCCACGCGCGGCGACGTCGATGAAGCGCAGGTGTCCAAGTTTCTGTCTGTATGATTTTCCCAAATCATCAAAGCCATCATGGAGGCACAAGATGACTGACGTCCTGGTCAAGATCGATCTCAAAGAAAGCCCACTCACCAACGAGAAGATCCACAATCGTTGGCATCCGGACATCCCGATTATCGCCTGGGTCAATCCGGGTGACGATTTCATTCTTGAGACGTATGACTGGACAGGTGGGCAGATCAAGAATGACGACGACGCCTCCGACGTCCGCGACGTCGAGTTGCCGCAGGTCCATTACCTCTCCGGTCCGATCGGCGTGCAGGGGGCGGAACCGGGCGATCTCCTGGTGGTCGACATTCTAGACATTGGCGCCAAGCCCGAAAGCCAGTGGGGCTTCAATGGCTTTTTCTCCAAGAACAACGGCGGCGGGTTCCTGACCGAGCACTTCCCCGCCGCCCAGAAGTCGATCTGGGAGTTCGAAGGCTTGTTCACCACGAGCCGCCACGTTCCCGGTGTTCGCTATGCCGGCCTCATCCACCCCGGCCTCATCGGCACGCTGCCCGACCGCAAGATGCTGGAGATGTGGAACGCGCGGGAGAAGGCGCTCTTTGATACCGATCCCCAGCGCGTCCCGCCGCTCGCCGCGATGCCCGATGGCGGCAAGACCGCCCACATGGGCAAGATGCGTGGCGCCGAACGCGACAAGGCCGCGGCCGAGGCCGCGCGCACCGTGCCGCCGCGCGAGCACGGCGGGAACTGCGACATCAAGGATCTCAGCCGCGGATCGAAAATCTACTTCCCGGTCTACGTCAATGGCGCCGGCCTGAGCATGGGCGATCTCCATTTCAGCCAGGGCGACGGCGAGATCACCTTCTGCGGCGCGATCGAGATGGCGGGCTGGACTCATCTGAAAGTCGGGCTGATCAAGGGCGGCATGGCGAAATACGGGATCAAGAACCCGATCTTCAAGCCGTCGCCGATCACGCCGAAATATGATGATTATTTGATCTTCGAGGGCATCTCGGTCGATGAGGCCGGCAAGCAGTATTACCTCGACGTGCATATCGCCTATCGGCAGGCGTGCCTCAATGCCATCGAATACCTGAAGAAGTTCGGCTACACGGGGGCGCAGGCCTATGCGATCCTGGGCACCGCGCCGGTCCAGGGCCACATCTCGGGCGTGGTCGACATTCCCAATGCCTGCGCCACGCTCTGGCTGCCGACCGACATCTTCCAGTGGGACATGATGCCGAACGCCGAAGGGCCGAAGCGGTATCTCGACGGCTCCACCGACGTGCCGATCGCACCGGATCTCTGAGCCATGCCGGTCTACGAATTCGAGTGTGAAGCACACGGTTTTTTCGAGGCGCTTCGCCCCATGGCCGCGTTCGCCGACCCCTGCGACTGCCCGTCGTGCGGCAAGGAGGCGCGGCGCGTGGTGCTCACGGCCCCGCGACTGGCGCGTGGCGACAGCCCGCGAATAAAGGCTCACGCGGTGAACGAGCGTGCCGCCGACAGCCCGAAAAAACTGTCCAGCCATGGTCCGGGGTGCGCCTGCTGTTCAGGCGGGGCGACGAAGGGAGGGCGCACCGTGCAACGGCCCGACGGGTCGAAATCGTTTCCGTCCGCGCGCCCCTGGATGATCTCTCACTGAGTTCCACTGAAATCTCTGAGACAACGGGTCGAGCCGCACGTCGCGGCTCGACCTCGAGTCCCTGCGCCCAGCGTTCGTTGATCAGGACACCCGGCCTCCGGCTCGGAGTCCGACCGGGACCCGGAACAGCGCCGCGCGGGCCGATTTCCTTTGCGCATTCCACGTGGGGGGATACTTTCCATGCTGGGTGCCCACGCGGACACGCCAACGATGACGGCGATCCACCGGATCAGAGTGGCGCATCAGAGTGGAAAGACAGGTGAAAAGGCGTGATGACGATGACCCAAAGTAAGCTTCTGTTGCAGACGTTGGCGGCGGCCGCAGTGGTTTCGCTGACGTTTTCCCAGGCCTCGGCCGACGAAATCATGATCGGCGGCGCGCTCAGCCTCACCGGCGTCCAGGCGCCGCTGGACGAGCCGGGCCTCAAGGGCGCCGAGGTTGCGGTCAAGTATCTCAACGATCAAGGTGGCCTCCTCGGGAAACCCGTCAAGTTCGTCAATCTCGACGGCAAGAGTGATCCGGTGACCGTCGGCAACAACGCGGTGGAGTTGATCGACCGCGGCGCGGCGTTGATCGTCGCGCCTTGCGACTTCGATTTCGGCGGTCCCGCCAGTCGCGAGGCGCAGAGCGCCGGCTTGGTCGGCATTTCGACCTGCGCGTCCGATCCGCTCTACAGTTCGTGGTCGCTCGGCGACAAACAGTTCACGCTGTCCATGTGGAATACCACCATGGGCGCGACGGCCGCGGAATACGCCTTCAACGAGCGCGGCTGGAAGACGGCCTACGTCGTGACCGACCAGTTCATCGCCTACACCAAAAGCCTCAGCAAGTATTTCGTCGAGCATTTCAAGGCGCTCGGCGGCAGCATCCTGCTCGAGGATACCTACACGCAGGGTGACCAGGATTTCGCGGCTCAACTTGCCCGCCTGCGGGCGTTGCCGGAACAGCCCGATGTCATCTTCATTTCCTCCTACATGCCCGACCTCGGCTTGATCATCCGTTCGCTCCGCGAGGTCGGCATCGCCGCACCGATTCTCGGCGGTGATTCCTACGACGATCCGGGCCTGTTCGAGGCGCTCGGCGAAAAGTACGGCAGCGACGTCTATTTCGTGACCCACACCTGGATGGGCCCCGAATCCGGCCCCGACATGCCGAAGTTCCTGGAGCTTTACGAGGCCTACTACGGCAGCGCACCCGACACGGCCTTCGTCGCCACCGGTTGGGACACCATCATGCTGATGGCCAAGGCGGTGGAAATCGCCGGGACCACCGACGGCGCGGCTGTCGCCAAGGCCCTGGAGGAGAACGAGTTCGAGCTCCTCACCGGCAAGCTGAACTATCGCTCCGCCGCGGAGGGTCACGCTCCCGACAAGGCGGCCGCCCTCGTTCAGTTGGAAAAGGCGAAGCCGTCGTTTCTCGGCTGGCGCCGGCCGGAAAACCCACCGGCGCCCTGAGTGCGACCTGCCACCCGGCGACGCCGGCTCCCGCGCGGGGCCGGCGTCGTGATCCCTGCGGCACGCCAGCGACGTGGACGCTCGCCCATGCCCGACCGCGACCGATGACGACGACACTTCGCGCGAGCCGGGTGTCCGTGGATTTTTCCGGTCTGCGCGTGCTCGACGCGGTCACTCTCGACGTCGCGCCCGGCGAGATTGTCGGCCTGATCGGCCCCAACGGTTCGGGCAAGACGACGCTGGTCAACGTCATCACCGGCCAGATCAAGCCCGCGGCCGGTGCGGTTTTCCTGGGCGACGAGGCGATCACCGGTCTCCACCCGCGCGTCATCGCGCTGCGGGGGATCGCCCGCACGTTTCAGATCGTGCGCCTGTTCCGGGACTTGACCGTCGAGGAAAACGTCGAGGTTGCCGCCCTCGCTCAAGGGCTCACGCGGCGCGCGGCGCGGCGACGCGCGGCGGCGTTGCTGGTCGAGTTCGGGCTCGCCTCGCTCGCCCGGCTGTCGGCGGGCACCCTCAGCTACGGCGATGAGCGTCGTGTCGAGATCGCCCGTGCGCTCGCGGGCGAGCCTCGCTTCGTCCTCCTCGACGAGCCGGCCGCCGGCATGAACGAGGCGGAGAGCGCGGCGCTGCTCGAGATCCTGCGGGCCCTGCCGCAGGCGCGCGGCCTCGGGATGCTCGTCATCGACCATGACGTGCCGCTGATCACCCGCCTGTGCGATCGCCTGCATGTCCTCGCCTCCGGTCGCACGATCGGCGAGGGCGATGTCGACACCGTGCGCCGGTTGCCGGCGGTGATCGAGGCCTACCTCGGGACGCGCGGGGAGGCGCCGGCCGAGCATGCTTGAGGTGCGGGATCTCAGGGTCGACTACGGCGCCATCAAGGCGGTCAAGGGGGTGAGCCTCGACGTTCGCGAAGGTGAACTCGTCGCCCTGCTCGGCGCCAACGGTGCCGGCAAGAGCTCGACCCTCCTCGCCATCGCCGGTGCCATCAGGCCGGTTGGCGGACGCGTCGTCTTCGACGGCCACGACATCACCGGTCTTGCCCCGGAGCTCATCGTGCGCAGGGGCATGGCCATGGTGCCGGAGACTCGTGACGTTTTCGCCGACCTGACGGTGGGTGAGAATCTTCGGCTCGGCGCCTTCGTCCACCGCCGCGACACCGCGGGGTACGCGCGCGAACTGGAAAAGGTGTTGGAGGTCTTCCCGATGCTCGGCGAGCGGGTCTCGCAGCCGGCGGGCACGCTGTCCGGCGGCGAGCAGCAGCAGCTGGTGATCGCGCGGGCGCTGATGTCGCGCCCGAAGCTGCTGCTCCTCGACGAACCCTCCCTCGGACTGGCGCCGGCAATCGTCGATCGCATCTTCGCGATGATCGATCGCCTGCGCGAAACCGGTCTCACCATCCTGCTCGTCGAGCAGAACGCGGCGAAAGCGCTCGCCGCCGCCGGGCGGGCCTATGTCATGGCGCTGGGCGAAATCGCGACCGCCGGCGACGCGGCGGCGATTGCCGCCACCGCCGATCTTCATGCCATCTATCTCGGGCGGTAGGGCGGAGCCGATGACCCCCAGCACCGCCATCCAGTTCGGAATCGACGCCCTCAGCCTCGGCAGCCTCTATGCGTTGATGGCGCTGGGCCTGGTCATCGTCTACGGCATCCTCAAGCTGGTCAATTTCGCCTATGGCGAGTTGATCATGGTCGCCGGCTACACCTTGTATCTCCTCGACGGCTCACCGCTGCCCTGGCTGGCGATGGCGACGGTCGCCGTGATCATGGCGATCCTCGCCGGAATCGGCACCGAACTCGTCGCCTTCCGCCCGGTCCGCGAACGTTCGGTCACCGCCGTGCTGATCACCTCCTTCGCGCTCGGCACCTTGCTGCAGAACGCCGCCTTGCTGTTCGTTTCGCCGCGGGCCCGCCAGGTCCCGCTCCCCGAACTGTTCTCGCAAACGGTGATGATCGCCGACGTGGTGGTGCCGGTCCGCAACCTGATCGGCATCGCCACCGCCGTGATCCTTCTGGCGCTGTTCGCCCTGCTGTTGCGACGGACGGTGCTGGGCATTGCGCTTCGCGCCGCCGCCTCGCGCTTTCGCATGGCCCGCATGCTCGGCGTGCCGGCCAACCTCGTCATCAGCGTCGCCTTCGCCATCAGTGGTCTTCTCGCGGGTGTCGTCGCCCTGCTGTGGCTCGGCCGCATCGGCTCGGTGGTGCCCGGGATCGGCCTCGAACCGCTGCTCGTCGCCTTCATTGCCTGCGTCATCGGCGGCATGCGCAGCCTCGTCGGTGCCGTCGTCGGCGGTTATGTGCTCGCCTTCATCGACATCGGCCTCAATTACCTTCTGCCGCAGAGTCTCTTGAGTTTCCGCAACGCCTTCACCTTCTCGCTGGTGATCGTCATTCTGCTGATCCGGCCAGAGGGGCTCGTCCGCGGTCCCGCCACTGGCCAGCGAACGTGAGCGGTCGGCACGGCCATGACCACCAGGGAAACCTTCATCACCTTCACTCTCCTGGCGCTGCTGGTGCTGCTGCTGGTGGTCGTCGCAGACGTGGTCGGCGTTCGTGTTTTCGATCGGATCGCGACGACGCTTTGCATCAATCTCGTCCTGGTGCTGGGCTTGCAGGTGTTCATGGGCAACTCGGGCATCCTGTCCTTCGCCCACATCGGGTTCATGGGGATCGGCGCCTATTCCTCCGCCGTCCTCGCCATTCCCCTGCAGATGAAGGCAATGGCGCTGCCCGACCTCTATCCCATCCTGTCCGGGATCGAGGTGTCCCCCTATCTCGCCATCGTCGTCGGCGCCGGTGTCGCCGCCGTCGTTGCGGCGATCGTCTCCTATCCAATGATGCGCCTTTCCGACGCGGCGGCGGTGATCACCTCGTTCGCCCTTCTGGTCGTGCTGCACAACATCATGGTCAACTGGAACGCCGTGACCAACGGTCCCCGGACCCTGTTCGGCATTCAGAAGGTGACCGATCTTTCCCTCGCCGCCGGGACCGCCGTCGTCGCGATCGCTCTCGCCCTCGCCTTCAAGGAATCACGGGTCGGCGTGCTGTTGCGGGCGGTCCGCGACGACGAGATCGCCGCCGCCGCCGTCGGCGCCCATGTCTCGCGGTTGCGCTGGCTGGGCTTCGTGCTCAGTGCCTTCATGGCCGGTCTGGGCGGGGGCCTCTGGGCCCATTTCATCACGTCGTTCTCGCCGGCGGCCTTCTACCTCAAGGAGACCTTCGTCATTCTCGGCATGCTGGTGATCGGTGGTGCCACCACCGTGTCCGGCGCCGTCGTCGGTGTCTTTACCGTTGCCGCGGCTTTCGAGGGGCTTCGCAGCCTGGAAAACGCCGTCAACGTTGCGAAGGTCCTGCCGATCCGCCTCGCCGGCCTGACCGAGATGGTCCTTGCCTGCGCGATGATCGCATTCCTGATCCTGCGGCCCAGGGGGCTCTTCGGCTCCAGCGAGATCGGCGCTCTGTTCGGGCGTCGCAACATCCGTGCAACCGATCCGAAAAAGGGAGACCTGCGGCAATGAGCTGGAAGAATGCGTACCGGTCGTTCTACTATGAGGGCGCCCCGGAACCGGAGGACATCGTTCTCGCGGTCAACGATACCGCACTTCTGGTCATCGATATTCAGAACACCTATCTGGCGCCCAAGGCGACGGCGGCCGAACAGGCCCGCTGGCAGCCGTTCATGGATCGCATGAACACCCTTGTCATCCCCAACACCCGGACCCTTCTGTCCGAGTTCCGCAAACGCGGGATGGAGACCGTGTTCGCCCGCATCGCCTGCTTGAAGCACGACGGTCGCGACCGTTCGCTCAGCCAGAAGAAGCCCGGCTGGAACTATCTCCTGTTGCCCAAGGATCGGGAGGACGCGCAGATCGTCCCGGACCTGGCCCCCGCTGCCGACGAGATCGTCGTTCTCAAGACCACCGACAGCGCCCTGACCGGCACCAATCTCCGGCTGCTGCTCCACAACATGGGCATCCGGAACGTCGTCGTCGCCGGCATCTTCACCGACCAGTGCGTCTCATCGACCGTCCGCAGCCTCGCCGACGAGAGCTTCAACGTGATCGTCGTCGAGGATTGCTGCGCCGCCGGCACCGACGAGCTCCATGACAGGGAACTGGAGATCATCAATATGATCTACTGCCACGTCGTGTCGCTGGAGGAGGTCCGCGGCTTCCTCCAAGACTGAGCGAAAGTCATCGCCGGGGGGCGCCGGTTTGGGGGGGGCCGGTCTGGGGCCCGGCGGGACCTGGGCTCAGGCCCCATGGACAGGCCTCTAGTTCGGCCCGAGCTGTGATGGCAACTTGGCGTTACCCCGCGCCGGGAGTCCGATGAAGAGCTCCGCTCCACGCCATTGATGTGATGGTGCCCAGGGGCGGAATCGAACCACCGACACCGTGATTTTCAGTCACGTGCTC
>CAZBWP010000063.1:0-2458 GCA_964495295.1 uncultured Rhodospirillaceae bacterium
GCCGCCGATCCGGCGCCGTCGCGGATGTTGCGGAAGCCGGCGGCGGCGCGCTCCAGCGCTTCCTCCCACGTGGCCTCGCGGAAGTGGCTCGACGGGTCGGCCGGGTCGACCGGTCTGTCCGGGTCCTTCGTCACCCCCTGCTTGCGGACCAGCGGCCGGAGCAGGCGCTGCGGGTGGCTGACATAGTCGAAGCCGAAGCGGCCCTTGACGCAGAGTCGGCTGTGGTTGGCGGGGCCGTCGCGGCCGGCGACGCTGACGATCTTGTCGTCGCGGATCTCCCAGGTGAGCTGGCAGCCGACGCCGCAGTAGGGGCAGAGCGAGTCGACCGTGCGGTCCGGCGGCGGCGTCGCCACGCCCAGCGCGTCGACCCGGGTCGCCGGCAGCAGGGCGCCGGTCGGGCAGGCCTGCACGCACTCGCCGCAGGCGACGCAGGTGCTGTCGCCCATGGGATCCTGGAAGTCGAACACGATCGTCGAGCGGGCGCCGCGATGCGCCATGCCGATGACGTCGTTGACCTGCACCTCGCGGCAGGCGCGGATGCAGAGCGAGCAATGGATGCAGGCGTCGAGGTGCACCGCCATTGCCGGGTGGCTGCGGTCGGGCACAGGCGGCGTGCGCGCGGGAAAGCGGCTGTCGCCGAGGCCCGCCGCCGCCGCCCAGCGCCAGAACAGCGAGTCGGGATCGTGGGCCGCGGCCCGTGCCGGCTGGTCGGCGAGCAGCAGCTCCAGCACCATCCGCCGCGCCGTCACCGCCCGCCGGGAGTCCGTGGTGACGACCATGCCGTCGCTCGGGGTGCGCAGGCACGACGGCGCCAGCACCCGCTCGCCCGTGATCTCCACCATGCAGGCGCGGCAGTTGCCGTCGGGGCGGTAGCCCGGCGCGTCGCGGTGGCAGAGGTGCGGAATGACCGTGCCCAGGCGCTTGGCCACCTGCCAGATCGTCTCGCCCGGCCGCGCCTTGACCGTTTTGCCGTCAAGGGTGAAGCGGATGGTCTCGGTCATCGGCTCGCCTCCGGAAAGAAGCGCAGGGCGGCGAGCACGGGGTTCGGCGCCGCCTGCCCGAGCCCGCAGATCGAGGCGTCGGCCATGGCCTGGCTCAACTCGCCGATCAGACCCGCGTCCCAATCGGGCGCCGCGATCAGGTGCAGCAGCTTTTCGCAGCCGACGCGGCAGGGCGTGCATTGCCCGCAGCTCTCGTCCTCGAAGAAGTGCAGGAGGTTCCTCACAACGGCGCGGATGTCGTCCCGGTCGGACAGCACGACAACCGCGCCCGAGCCGACGAAGCAGCCGTGCGCCTCCAGCGCCCCGAAATCCAGGGCCAGGTCGGCGAGGCTGGCGGGCAGGATGCCACCGGACGCGCCGCCGGGCAGATAGGCGGTGAACCGGTGGCCGTCCAGCATGCCGCCGGCGTGCTCGTCGATCAGTTGTCGCGCGGTGACGGTCCCGGGGGCGCGCTTGACACCGGGGGCGCGGACCCGGCCGGAGACCGAGTAGAGGCGCGGCCGGCCGGCCTCACGATACCAGTCGGCGCCACGCTCGATGATCTCGCGCAGCCAGAACACCGTCTCCACGTTGTGGATCAGCGTCGGCCGGCCGAACAGGCCGCGCTGGGCGGGGAAGGGCGGTCGGTTGCGCGGCAGGCCGCGTTTGCCTTCCAGGCTTTCCAGCAGCGCCGACTCCTCGCCGCAGATGTAGGCGCCGGCGCCGCGGCGGAGATGGATGGCCACCCCCTCGGTCAGGCCCGCGTCCGCCAGCCGCGCCAGTTCCCGGTCCAGGAGGGCGCGCGCTTGCGGATACTCGTCGCGCAGATAGAGATAGACGGCCTCGGCCTCGACGACCGTTGCGAGGATCAGCGCGCCCTCCAGCACCCGGTGCGGATCGGTATCGAAGCAGTAGCGGTCCTTGAAGGTGCCGGGCTCGCCCTCGTCGGCGTTGATCACCAGCGTGCGCGGTTTCGGCTGGGCGAGCACGAAGCGGGCCTTGCGCGCCACCGGGAAGCCGGCGCCGCCGAGGCCGCGCAGTCCCGACGCCTCGATGGTGTCGAGCACCGCCTCGGCCGTTGCCCGTCCCTGCCGCAGCGCGCGCAGCGTCGCGTAGCCGCCGCCGTCGACGTAGGCGTCGAACCCCGTGTTCACCGGCATGTCGGGCTCGGTCGCGCCCGTGGCCGCCGCCTTGGCGACCGCCGCGGTGCTGGCGGCGCCGATCTGCCGGCGGCCGACGACGGCGACGGGGGCGCGATCGCACGCGCCGACACAGGGGGCTCCGATCACCCGCACGTCCGCCCCGAGGCATGCCGTCAACGCGCGCTTCAGGGCCGCGCCGCCAGCCATCTCGCAGGCGATGCCGTCGCAGACCCGCACCGTCAGCGGCGGCGGCGGTGCCTCGCCATCGGCGACCACGTCGAAGTGCGCATAGAACGTGGCGACCTCGTAGACCTCGGCCTGGGCGAGATGCATCAG
>CAZBWP010000063.1:2558-11556 GCA_964495295.1 uncultured Rhodospirillaceae bacterium
GTGCGGGGCAGCCCCGGCATGGTCATGATGTCGCCGCAGACGACGACGACGAACTCGGCGCCGCCGGCGAGCCTGAGTTCGCGAATCGGCACCACGTGATTGCTGGGCGCGCCGCGCAGGTTCGGATCGGTGGAAAAACTGTACTGGGTCTTGGCGATGCAGACCGGATAGTGGCCGAAGCCGGCGGCCTGCAACTCGGCGAAGCGGTTGCGGATCTTCTTGTCGGCGATGATCCCCTGCGCGCCGTAGAGCCGCTGGGCGATCGTCCGCGTCTTGTCCCACAGCGTTGCCGCATCGTCGTAGAGGAAGCGGAACGCGCCGTCGTGCGCCTCGATGGCGCGCACCACCGCCTCCGCCAGCACCACGGCGCCGGCGCTGCCCTCGGCCCAGTGATCGGCGATGAACGCCTCGGCGTCCTGTTCCGCGCAGACCTGGCGCAGCAGATCCAGCTCCGCCTCGCTGTCGGCGCTGAAGCGGTTGATGGCGACGATCACCGGGACGCCGAAGCTGCGCACGTTCTCGATGTGCCGCGCCAGGTTCTCGGCGCCCTTCAGCAGCGCCTGCGTGTCGGGCGCGCCGAGCCGGTCCTTGGCGACACCGCCGTGCATCTTGACGGCGCGCACCGTCGCCACCAGCACCGCGCAGGCGGGCGTCAGCCCGGCCTTCCGGCACTTGATGTCGAAGAACTTCTCGGCGCCGAGATCGGCGCCGAAGCCGGCCTCCGTCACCACGTAGTCGGCGAGTTTCAGGGCCGTCCGGGTGGCCAGCACCGAGTTGCAGCCATGGGCGATGTTGGCGAACGGTCCGCCGTGGATGAACGCCGGGTTGTTCTCCAGCGTCTGCACCAGGTTCGGCATGAAGGCGTCCTTCAGCAGAGTCGCCATCGCCCCGTCGGCGGCCAGGTCGCGCGCCCTGACCGGCCGGCGGTCGAAGGTCTCGGCGACGATGATGTTGCCGAGCCGGCGGCGCAGGTCTTCCAGGTCGCGCGCCAGGCAGAAGATCGCCATCACTTCCGAGGCGACGGTGATGTCGAAGCCGTCCTGGCGCGGAAAGCCGTTGGCGACGCCGCCGAGGCTGACGATGATCTCGCGCAACGCCCGGTCGTTCATGTCGAGGACGCGGCGCCAGGTGATCCGCCGCTCGTCGATCTTCAGCGCGTTGCCCCAATAGATATGGTTATCGATCAGCGCCGCGAGCAGGTTGTTGGCCGTGCCGATGGCGTGGAAGTCGCCGGTGAAATGCAGGTTGATGTCGGTCATCGGCATCACCTGGGCGAAACCACCGCCGGTGGCGCCGCCCTTCATGCCGAAGCAGGGCCCCAGCGACGGCTCGCGCAGGCAGATCATCGCCGTCTTGCCGATGCGGTTGAGGGCGTCGCCGAGGCCGACGGTGGTCGTCGTCTTGCCTTCCCCGGCCGGCGTCGGCGTGATGCCGGTGACCAGGATCAGCCGGCCGTCCGGCCGCGCGTCGAGGCTCTCGATGAAGTCCAGCGACAGCTTCGCCTTGAAGGTGCCGTAGGACTCGATGGCCTGCCGCGGGATGCCGAGGCGCTCCTCGGCGATCTCGACGATCGGCCGCATCGTCGCCGATCGCGCGATCTCGAGATCGCTCGGCGGGGTGGCGCGACGCTCCGTCATCGCCCCGGACCGCGTTTGGGACATGGCATCATGGCGCGGGTGCCGTCAGCCGCGCCGGCGGCTATTCGGCGGCCGCCGGGACGTCCCGGAACACCGGCTCGACCCGGCGAAGGTCGGCAAGCGGAATGTGGCAGGCGATGACATGGCGTGGCGCGGCTTCCTGGAGCGGTGGCGGCTCGTCGTCACAAATCGGACCGACCTTGCGCGGACAGCGCGTGGCGAACGGGCACCCCTTGGGCGGGTTGAGGGCACTGGGAACGGGTCCTTCCAGCACGATCGTGCGCTTCTCGACGGTCGGATCGGCGATGGGGACGGCCGAGAGCAGCGCCTCCGTATAAGGATGGTAGGGTGGCGCGAACACCTCGGCGGTGGTGCCCTGCTCCATGATCTGGCCCAGATACATCACCACGATGCGATCGGCAAGATAGCGGACGACGCTCAGGTCATGGCTGATGAACAACAGCGTCGTCCCCTGCTCGCGCTGGATCTGCATCAGCAGTTCGGTCACCGCGGCCGCCACCGACACGTCGAGGGCGGAGATCGGCTCGTCGGCGATCACCATCCTCGGGTTGCCGGCGAAGGCGCGGGCGATGCCCACCCGCTGCTTCTGGCCACCGGACAACTGGCGCGGCCGCCGGCGGTAGAAGTCCCGCGGCAGCTTGACGGTATCCAGCAGCTCAAACACCCGTTCGCGCACCGCCGCCCTATCGCTCGCGACCCCGAACTTGCGCACCACCCGGCCGATCTGACCGCCGATCGTGTGGCTCGGGTTGAGGGTGTCGTTGGGATTCTGGAACACCATCTGCATCGAGCCCAGCTGTTCGGCCGTGCGCTCGCCGACCGGACTGTTGCCGATCTCCTCGCCTTCGAAGTGCAAGGTGCCGCCGGTCGAGGTCTCCAGGCCCATCAACACCTTGGCGAAGGTCGACTTGCCGCAGCCGGATTCACCGACGATGGCGACGGTCTCGCGGACCCGCGCGCCGAAGCTGAGCGCCTCGTTCGCCTTCACCCAGCGCACCGAGCGGCCCCTGATCAGCGCCGTCAGCGACCGGTCGCGGACAGGGTAGTACTTCTGCAGGGCCTCGGCGCGCAGCACTTCCTCGCCGACGGCCATCGCGGCGGCGCCCTGGCGTGATGGCGCCGGCTCCGTGCCGGCGATCTCCCGCCAGCGAACGCAGCGGACGTGGTGGCCGCCGTCGCCGGCCGCCGTCATCGGGATCCTGCCCTGATCGCATCGCCCCGCCTGAAATGCATCGCAGCGCGGACCGAAGAAGCAGCCCGGCGGCCGCTCGTGCGGCAGCGGCAGTTGGCCCCGGATCGGCGAGAGCGGGCGGGTGACCTTGTTGGCGCTGGGCAGCGGGATGCAGCAGAACAGGCCGCGGGTATAGGGGTGGACGGGGCGACGGAAGACGTCGACGATCCTGCCCTCCTCGATCGCCTCGCCGGAATACATCACCGAGACGCGCTCACAGGTCTCGCGGATCAGCCCCATGTTGTGGGAAATGTAGAGCAGCGCGGTGCCGAACCGGCGGCTCAAGTCGGCGATCAGGCTGACGATGCCGGCCTCGACGGTGACGTCGAGGGCGGTCGTCGGCTCGTCCAGCAGCAGCAGCGACGGCTCCCCCAGCAACGCCATGGCGATCACCACCCGCTGCTGCTGGCCGCCGGAGATCTGGTGCGGATACGCCGCCATCAGCCGCTCCGGGTCGGCAAGCCGCACACTGTCCAGCATGTCGATGGCCCGCGCCGTCGCCTCGGCCCCGGCGACGCCGGCGTGGACCATCGGCACCTCGATCAGCTGGGCGCCGATGGTCATGCTCGGATTGAGCGCGGCCATGGGCTCCTGGTAGATCATCGCGATTTCGGCGCCACGCAGGCGGCGCAGCTCGGCGGCGCCGATGGTCGCCAGGTCGCGGCCCTTGAAGCGGATCGTGCCGCCGACGATGGCGCCGTTGCGGCCCAGATACCGCATGATGGCCATCGCCACCGTCGATTTGCCGCAGCCGGATTCGCCGACCAGGCCGACGCTCTCGCCCGCCGCGATGCTGAGCGAAAAGTCGACGACGGCCGGGATCTCCCCGGCGCGCGTGAAGTAGGAGACGCAGAGCCCCTCGATCTCCAAGAGTGGTGGCGCGCCGTCGACCATCATCTCAGTCCCTCAGCGAGATCTCGCGCAGCCCGTCGGCGAGCAGGTTGAATCCCAGCACCAACGAAGAGATGGCGATGCAGGGGATCACCGTCATGTGCGGGAAGACCAGCGCCAGCGACCGCGCCTCGTTGATCATGCCGCCCCAGTCCGGGTCCGGCGGCGGCAGGCCGAGCCCCAGGAATCCCAGGACGCCGATGGTGATCACCACGTAGCCGAGGCGCAGGCAGGCGTCGACGATCAACGGGCCGCGGGCGTTGGGCAGGATCTCGACGAGCATGATGTGCCAGGGCGTTTCGCCCCGCGTCTGCGCCGCCGCCACGTACTCCCGGCTGCGCAGATCGAACACCAGGCCGCGCACGATGCGCATGATGCCGGGGGCGCTGGCGAAGGTGATGGCGATGACGATGTTGATGCCCGACGCGCCGACCGTGGTGATCACCAGGATGTAGAGAACCAGGACCGGGAACGACAGGATGATGTTGGCGACGAACGACAGCACCTCGTCGATCGTGCCGCGGAAGTAGCCGGCGGCCAGGCCCATCAGGATGCCGACCAGATAGGCGCTCGCCGTCGCCAGGGGGGCGTAGAACAGCACCGTGCGCGACCCCCAGAGGATCCGGGACAGGATGTCCCGCCCCAGGTGGTCGGTGCCGAGCCAGAAGGTGCCGCCGCCGGCGGCTGTGGTGAACGGCTTGGCGAAGGGTTGCAGCGGCAGGTTCGGGTCGAACGGTGCCAGCAGCGGCGCCAGCAGGGCCGCGGCGGCCCAGAAGCCGATGATCGCAGCGCCGATCATGCCGACCGGGCTCTCCCTGAGCAGCGCGAACGAGCGGACCGCGATGCCGAGCGCGCCGAGCGCCGTGGCCGAGGCGGCCGAGGTGTCGGAGGAGCCTGCCATGCGGTCGCCCCTCACCCGAACCGGATCCGCGGGTTGAGGTAGGTGTAGCCGATGTCGGCGATGGTCTGGGTGGCGGCGGCGACGAACACCGCGACCATGGCGCACGCCTCGATCAGGAAGATGTCCTGGTTCAGCGAGGCCTCCAGCAACAGCGCCCCGAACCCCTTGTAGGCGAAGAAGAACTCGACGACGATGACGCCCGACAGCAGCCAGTTGATCTGCAGCATGATGACGGTGAACGGCGCGATCAGCGCGTTGCGCAGCGCGTGCCTGAGGATCACCTGGCGATAGGGGAGGCCCTTCAGCACGGCGGTGCGGATGTACGGGGTGGTCATCACCTCGGCCATGGACGCCCGGGTCATGCGGGTGACGTAGCCGAAATCGTAGATCACCAGCACCAACACCGGCAGCACCAGCTGCCGCCAGTCGAAGCCGCTGGTCATCGTGCTGGTGCCGGGCAGCAGCTCCAGCCAGAACACGAACACGGCGGCGAGGAACACGGCGCTGGCGAACTCGGGGATCGAGGTCGTGACGATGCTGGTGATCGAGATGGTCCGGTCGAGCGCCGAGCCCTCGCGCATGCCGGCGAGCACGCCGAGCGCCAGCGACAGCGGGATCATCACCACGAACACCCAGAAGCCGAGGACCATGGTGTTCCACAGCCGCGGCCACAGGATGTCCGCCACCGGCACCTTGAAGCGGATCGACTGGCCGAAGTCGCCGGTGAGGAAGTTGCCGAGCCACGTCAGGTAGCGCCGCCACAGCGGTTCGAAATAGCCGTGCGCCTCCAGCCAGAGCGTGCGCTGCTCCTCCGTGGAGTAGGGGCCGAGGACCTTGGTGGCGACGCTGCCGGGGGTGATCTCCAGCAGCAGGAAGACCAGCAGCGAGACCACCAGCATGGTCAGGGCCATCAGGCCGATCCGCCTGAGGATGAAGAGGATCATGTCGACCGCGTCGCCGGATCGCGCGACGGCGGGGCGGGCGGGCGCCGCGCCACCCGCGGCCCCCTAACCGAGCCAGACCTTGTTGTAATGGTGTTCGTTGGCCACGTGCGCGTAGATGTTGTGCACCTTGTTGGTCGCGGTGATGAAGTCCGAGCGCCAGAACGGCTGCACGATGATCGCGTCGTCCTGCAGCATCTTCTGCAGCTTCTCCATGACGGCGCGGCGCGCATTGGGATCCAGCAAGGCTCCCGCCTCGTCCAGCAGCGCGTCGAACGCCGCGTTGGCATAGGACGTCTCGTTCCAGGCGCCACCGGAGCGGTAGGCCAGGTTGAGGGTCTGGATGCCAAGCGCGCGGTGGGTCCACGCGGTGAAGCCGAATGGTGTGGTCATCCAGCGGTCCCAGTAGGTGCCGCCGGGCATGACGTTGATGTCGACGGTGATGCCGGCGGGCCGGCACATCTCGGCGATCACCTTGACCGCGGTCTGTTCCCAGACCGGGTTGGCGACGCAGTCGATGCGGACGCGCAGGCCATCCGCGTGGCCGGCCTCGGCGAGCAGCGCCTTGGCCAGCGCGTAGTCCTGCTTCAGCGGCGGCAGCTTGGCGTATTCCGGATGGATCGGCGAGACGTGGTGGTCCTCGCCCGGCGCGCCCAGGCCCTGATGGGCCAGGTCCAGGAGCTTCTGGTGATCCATGCACGCCTGGATCGCCCGGCGGATCCGCTTGTCATGGAACGGCGTCTCGGTGACCTTCATCCGGGCGACGCCGGTCTGCGCCGTCACGGTCTCATAGGTCACCAGATTGGGGATGGCGCGCAGCGTCGACACCTGTTCGACGCTGGTGCGGAAGTTGCAGTCCACCTGGCCGGATGCCAGCGCGGCGATCATCGGTCCCGGATCGTCGCCGTGATCGACGTACAGAATGCCGTCCAAGTAAACCTCGCCGCCCCACCACGGATGGTCGTCGCGCCGCCGGTATTCCGCCAGTTCGCCCACCGAGAACCGCGTCAGCATGAACGGCCCGGTGCCCACCGGGGTCTTGGCCAGGTCGCCGCCGTCCTCGCTGAAGCGGCGGTGGACGATCAGCGCCGGGTAGTCCGCGAAAGACTCGGGCAGCGAGATGTCGGCGCGGCTGAGGTGGAAGCGGACGGTGTGGTCGTCCACCTTCTCTACCGCGCCCGCGGCCGCGACCGTCGAGCGGATCGGGTTGCCCTGGTCGTCCGTCTTGCCGGTGTCGATCTCCTCGGTCATGGCGCTGAAGCGGCCCTGGTTCGACGAGCCGGTCGCCGGGTCGAGCCAGCGCGCCACGTTGAAGACCACGTCGTCGGCGATGAAGTCGTCGCCGTTCGACCACGTCACGCCCTTGCGCAGATGGAACGTCCACGTCTTCAGATCCTCGGTCGCCTCCCAGCGCTCGGCCAGATAGGGCTCGGCGATGTTGTCCTTGTTGATGCGCACCAGCGGCTCGCACAGGTGCCGCGCCAGGTTGCCCTTTTCCGACCAGTCAAAGGTCGCCGGATCGCTCATTTCCTTGACGTTCATGGAGCAGCGCAGCACACCCCCGGCCTGGGGAGTCTCGGCCTGGGGAGTCTCAGCCTGGGGCGTCTGGGCCCTTGCCGTGCCGACCGGGCGCCGACCCGGCAGGCCGCCCGCCAAGGCATACGCCGTCGCCACCGAGAGCCCGAGCCGGGTTGCCGTCGCCAGGAAGTCGCGCCGCGAGATCGTGCCGAGGCGCAGCTGCTCCCGCAGCTCCGGAACGGCGGGATGGACGGGCGAACGCCGCTTCGTCGACATAAATTGATCTCCTTCGGGCCCCAATCGGCGTCGCCGCCGCAACATCTGCCGGTGGCGTCACCGCAACATCTGATTGTGAATTTTCGCGCCGATACTGCCCAGATCAAAAATTAAAGACCGATGATCCGGCGGCGCGGAAAACTCGTGGAAGGCAAGTGACAGGGTTTCATTGAACATGACCGTAGATTCTGACAGGGCGCGCCGCATGCGTACGGACATGGCGCACTAATCTGCGCGTGAGCGATCCGTTTTATTTGTGCCCGCCCGGATCGAAGACAGTCGCTTGACCGCGTCTGATGGCGATTAGACCGGCAGGGGATTGCCATGTCAAACCAAAAACGGCCCTTTCACGCACACGAGATCTTGTCCGCTCTCGTCCCGAGTCCCGTCGCGGCGCGCGTTCGCCATCGCCGGCGGTCACCCCGGTCGCGTCGCGGCACCCTTTACGGCGGCGCCGTCGAACCGTACATAGGGTTCGGGCCGCGACGGCGCCGCGCCCGGCGCACGCGGTTTCGCGCCCACGGTTCGGCCTTGCCGCCGTTTCTTCCGCCGCTCCCTTCCGCCACCCTCTTCCGCCAACAAGCATGAGATGATCGATGACCCAAGCCGCCCCCACCACCGCCGACTTCGTCGTCAAGGACCTGTCACTCGCCACCTGGGGGCGGATGGAAATCACCATGGCCGAGACCGAGATGCCCGGCCTGATGGCCTGCCGCGAGGAGTTCGGCCCGAGCCAGCCGCTCAAGGGGGCGCGCATCGCCGGCTCGCTGCACATGACCATCCAGACCGCCGTGCTGATCGAGACGTTGCAGGCCCTGGGCGCAGAGGTGCGCTGGGCGTCCTGCAACATCTTCTCGACCCAGGACCACGCCGCCGCCGCCATCGCCGCCAACGGCACGCCGGTCTTCGCCGTCAAGGGCGAGACGCTGCCGGAATACTGGGACTACTGCGACCGCATCTTCGATTGGCCGGGCGGCGAGACGGCCAACATGATCCTCGACGACGGCGGTGACGCCACCCTCTACATCCTGCTCGGTGCCCGCGCCGAGGCCGGCGCCGCCAGGCTCGACGATCCGGCGTCCGAGGAGGAGGAGTCGCTGTTCGCGCAGATCAAGACCCGCATGGCCGCCTCGCCCGGCTGGTTCACGAAGATGCGCGACACCATCCGCGGCGTCACCGAGGAGACGACAACGGGCGTGCACCGGCTCTATGAGCTGAAGGCGAAGGGCGAGCTGCCGTTCCCCGCCATCAACGTCAACGACTCGGTCACCAAGTCCAAGTTCGACAACAAGTACGGCTGCCGGGAGAGCCTGGTCGACGGCATCCGCCGCGCCACCGACATCATGATGGCCGGCAAGACCGCCGTGGTCTGCGGCTATGGCGACGTCGGCAAGGGGTCGGCGGCGAGCCTGCGCGGCGCCGGCGCGCGGGTGATGGTCACCGAGGTCGACCCCATCTGCGCCCTGCAGGCGGCGATGGACGGCTTCCCCGTCGTCACCCTGGAGGACGCGGCACCCAACGTCGACATCGTCATCACCGCCACCGGCAACCGCGACGTGGTCACCCTCGAGCACATGCGGGC
>CAZBWP010000064.1:0-6283 GCA_964495295.1 uncultured Rhodospirillaceae bacterium
GCTGGTGTCGGTGCCGCTGGTCGGCTCGGTGACGCCGAACGCCTGCAGGCGCAACGCCCCGGCGGCGATCTGCGGCAGGAACGTTGCCTTCTGCGCCGTCGTGCCGTGGCGCAGCACGGTGCCCATGGTGTACATCTGGGCGTGGCAGGCGGCGCCGTTGCCGCCGCTCTTCTGGATCTCCTCGAGAATCGCCGCCGCGGCACCGATGCCGAGCCCGCTGCCGCCGTACTCGACGGGGATCAGGGCGGCGAGGAAACCGGCGTCCGTCAGCGCCCGCACGAACGCCTCCGGGTAGCGCCGCTCCCGATCCAGTTCGCGCCAGTACGCTCCCGGAAAGGCCGTGCACAGGGCCCGCACCGAGCGCCTGATCTCAGCAAAGGTTTCCGTCATCCGGCGAATCCGCTAAAACAGGTGCCCGTCGGTTCTAGCGGAACCGTCGGATCCTGGCCAGTCGGATGACAAAGGGTCCAAGATGGACAAGCGGACGAGCAAGTCGGTTATTCAAGACCTTCTGCCCCTGGAGAATGCGGTCGTCGTCGACGTCGGCTGCGGCGACGGGGCATTGGCGCGCATGATGGCGCGTCGCGGTGCGCACGTGACCGGGATCGAGGTCAGCCCGCGCCAGTTGGCGAAGGCGCGCGCCGCCACGGCCGTCGGCGACGAGACGTACATGCAGGGGATCGCCGAGGACCTGCCGCTGAAGAACCGCTCCGCCGACATCGTCGTGTTCTTCAACAGCCTGCACCACGTGGAAGAACCGGGGCTGTTCAAGGCGCTGCGCGAAGCGGCGCGGGTGCTCAAGCCGGGCGGCATCCTCTTCGTGTCGGAACCGCTCGCCGAGGGCGCCTATTTTGAGCTGATGAAACCGGCGCATGACGAGACCGATGTCCGGCGCCGCGCGCAGGAGGCGCTCCGCCATGCGCCGGAGGTCGGGCTGCTGCTCGAAAAGGTCCTGACCCACGTCGATACCGTGGTGTTGCGGGACTTCGAGGCCTTCCACGAACGCATCACGCAGATCAACCCGGCGACGCGGGAGCGTTTCGAGGAACACGAAGCGAAGATCCGCGAGGACTTCGAGCGCCTGGGTCAGCCGGTCGCCGATGGCTGGGCGTTCGACCAGCCGATGCGCGTTCAGCTGCTGCGCCGCGCCTGAACCGCGGTCGCGTTCCCCCACAGGCCGGGCGGCGGCGGCTCGATGCCGCCGTCGGCGAACTGGAGGCCGGGTTGGCGGTCCCGGGCGAGCCACAGGGGCCCGTCCAGATCGACCCATTGCGCCAGCGGTGCCAGGACCAGGGCTGGCGCCATCGCCAGCGACGTGCCCACCATGCAGCCGACCATCACGTCGAACCCGGCCGCGCGCGCCGCCATGGCGAGGTCGAGCGCCTCGGTGAGACCGCCGGCCTTGTCGAGCTTGACGTTGACCGCCTGATAGCGACCCCGCAGCCGAGGCAGATCGGCCCGCGTATGACAGGATTCGTCGGCGCAGAGGGGGACCGGCGACCCTGAGTCGCGCAACGCCTCGTCATCGGCCGCCGGCACCGGCTGCTCGATCAGTTCGACCCCGAGACCGGCGAGCGCCGGCGCGACGCGGGCGAGCAGGTCGGGCGTCCAGCCCTCGTTGGCATCGACGATCAGCCGCGCCAGCGGGGCGGCCGCCCGCACCGCGGCAACCCGCTCGACGACGGCTTCGGCGTCCAGCTTGATCTTCAGCAGCGGGCGCGTGCGCAGCGCCGCGGCGGCGCGGCCCATGGCCTCGGGGGTGTCGATGACGATGGTCTCGGCCGTCACCACCCGGCCCGGCGCGGCGATGCCGGCGATGTCCGCGACCGATCGGCCCGCAAGCTTCGCCTGCAGATCCCAGAGGGCGAGATCGAGGGCGTTGCGCGCGGCGCCGGGCGCCATCAGCGAACGCAGGGCCTCGCGATCGGCGCCGGCGGCGATGGCCGGCGCTTGCTGCGCAATGGCGGCGGCGACGCCGTCCGGCGTTTCGCCGTAGCGGGGATAGGGAACGCCCTCGCCGTGGCCGACCGCATCCCCGGCGGCGATCTCGGCCACGACGACGACGGCGACGTCCTTCCGGCCGCGCGCGATGGTGAACGGCCGGGCGAGCGGCCAGTGCTCGATCCCGACGGTGAGCGTCGGCGTCATGCCAGCAAGGCGTCGATCAGCGGTTCGACGCCCGTGATCAGCGGGTCGACGCAGGAGAGGCCCAGCCGCTCGGCGGTCTCGTTCAGGTACGGCGCGCGGGTATCGGCGGCCAGCGCCCGGGTGTTGACCGCGATGCCGACGCAGCGCGCCCGGGGGTTGGTCAGGCGCGCCGCCTGTTCGTTGGCGCGCAGGCATTCGGCCAGGTCGGGCAGGGGTTGATCCGGCAATCCCCGCATGTGGGTGCGCGTCGGCTCGTGGCACAGCACCAGCGCGTCGGGCTGGGCGCCGTGCAGCAGTCCGAGGCTGACGCCGGCGAAGGACGGATGGAACAGGCTGCCCTGGCCTTCGATGACGTCCCAATGCCCGGCCGCGGCATCCGGGCTCAGCCATTCGACGCTGCCGGAGATGAAATCGGCGACCACGGCATCGACGCAGACGCCGCTGCCGGCGATGAAGATGCCGGTCTGGCCGGTCGCGCGGAAGTCGGCGTCGACGCCGCGTGCGCGCAAGCCCTCGGTGAGTGCGAGCGAGGTATACATCTTGCCGACCGAGCAGTCGGTGCCGACCGTGAGCAGCCGCTGGCCAGACCGGGGCCTGCCGGTGCCGACAGCGAAACTGCGATCGGGATGGCGGACGTCGATGAGGCGCCGCCCTGCCGTTGCCGCCGCGGCGGTGAGTTCAGGACGGTCGGTGAGCCGCTCATGCAGGCCGTTCGCGATATCGAGGCCGCACCGCAGGGCCTCGGTGAGCGTCTCGATCCAGCCGTCCGGAATGACGCCGCCGGCGTTGGCGACGCCAACGAGCAGGGTTCTGGCGCCGGCCGCCACCGCCTCGCGCACCGTCATCTCAGGCAGATCGAGACCGGCCCGGCACCCCGGCAAGCGCAGCTGTGCGATGCAGTCCTGCCGGCGCCATTGCAGCACGCCCTGGGCGGTTTTCGCGGCGAGATCGTCGCGCGCATCGCCGATGAACAGAAGATACGGAACGCGGAGCTGCATGTGGACACCTCGAACGCCTGTCGATGACGGAGTTATGGCATTTCACAAAACGGAACGCGAGCATCGCAATCGTTTCACCGCGACCCAGATTACCTGCCCATATCGGTTAAAAACGCCAGCCGTGACCACAGTCGTATTGACTCGCATGCCGGGGTTGCGCATCGTGCATGGGTGATCGATCGATAGTATCGGCAGGGCAAAAAGACCCCATATGTGGGATGAAAGGTTCAAAAACGCAAAATGTTGTAGGGACATTGCTGAATGAGGGGGAACTGAATGCGCGTTGTTCTTGGTAAATATTGGCTCTGTACCGGTCTTCTGGCCATTGCCCTCGGGGCGCATCCCGGTGTCGCTGCCCACGCCGAATTCACCATCACGCCACGCCCCAGTGCGTCGCTCTCGATCCACGGGCCATTGCCGGTGGGCGTGTCGTTGCCGACCGGGATCGGTGACAATCTTGCCGAGGAAGTGCACTGCCTCGCCCAGAACGTCTATTTCGAGTCCCGATCGGAGCCGCTGGCGGGGCAGATCGCCGTCGCCAAGGTGACCCTGAACCGCGTCCTGTCGGCGCAGTTTCCCGATACCATCTGCGGTGTCGTGCGCCAGGGCGGCAGGCACCGCAACCGCTGCCAGTTCTCCTGGTACTGCGACGGCAAGCCGGATGTGATCAAGAACCAGGCCGCCTGGCACCGCGCTCTCAACATCGCCTACGCGGCACTGTTCAACACCGTCTCTGATCCCACCCGCGGCGCGCTCTACTTTCATGCGCACTATGTCAATCCAGGTTGGGCCAAGCGCATGCGGCGGACGGTGCGGATCGGCAACCATCTCTACTACCGCGACAGCTGATCAACGGCGGCCGAGAACGGCCGGTCAGCGGTATCCGGCGAAGTCGCGAAGGTTGTTGAACAACTCGGCATCGTTGATGATCCGCGGCACCTTGTGCTGGCCGCCCAGTTGGCCCCGGCCCTTCATCCAGGCGGCAAAGCCGCCCGGCTCCAGCACTTGGACCCGGGGCGCCTTCATTCCGTAGTCACGCGACCGGTGCACCCGGTAGTCGTCGTTGCTCTCCGCGAGGTGGTTGTCGATCGCCTCGGCGAAGCGGGCGAGCGCGGCCTCGTCCGGCTTGCCCTCGGCGAACTCGACGATCCACAGATGCCCGCCGAGTTCGCCGTCGCGGTCCGGATAGATCGCGCCGACGGCGAAGTCGGTGAGGCGGCGATCGATCGCGTGTGCCGCCGCCGCCGCCGCCGCCTCGACCTCCTCGCCGATCAGGTGTTCGCCGAACGCCGACAGCGTGTAGGACGTGCGCCCGGTGATCAGCAGGCGCGGCGGCTCGCGGTCGACGAAGCGCACCGTGTCGCCGATGATCGACGCCCAGACGCCGGCGCACGTCGACAGGACGATCGCATAGTTGACGCCCGTCTCCACCTCGGCGATCCAGTGCCGGGTCGGCGCTTCCGCCGCCAGTTCCTCGACCGGCACGAACTCGTAGAATATCCCTGAGTCGAGCACGACGCGCATGCCGTCGCCGTCGCCCCGGTCAGCGACGGCGATGAAGCCCTCGCTGGCGGCGTAGACCTCGCGGGTCTCGGCGTGGCCGCCCTTGAGGCGGTCGGCGAACAGGTCGCGATAGGGGGCGAAGTCGACGCCGCCGTGGATGACCATCTCCAGGTTGGGGAAGTGTGCGTGGATCGAGCGCCCGTGATCGGGACGGCGGGCCGCGAGACGGTCGAAGAACAGCAGCATCCAGCTCGGCACGCCGCTGATCGCGCGGACGTCCAGGTCCTGGGACCGTTCGGCGAAGGCGTCGATCTTCGCTTCCCAGTCGGTCATGATCTCCAGGTCGCGCGGCGGGAAATAGCGCAGCCGCGCCCACCATGGCAGGCGGCTGGCGATGATGCCGCTGAGATCGCCGCTCCAGACCCCCGGCGCCGGCTCTTCCAGCGCCGTCGAGCCGCCGAGCATGAAGCTGTATCCGCCCAGCACCCGGCTCTCGGGACGGTTGGCGACGTGGTGGACGAAGATGTCGGTGCCGGCCCGCCGATTGGAGGCGATCATCGGTTCGGTGACGGGAATGTGCTTGGTGACGCCGCTGGTGGTGCCGGACGTGACCGCGAAGTACGGCAGCGTCTCCGGCCAGGTCGCATCGACGACCTCGGGAAAGCTCGGCTCCCAATAGGTGGACCACAGGTCCTCGTACCGACGCAGCGGCACGCGGCGGCGAAAGTCGTCGACCGAGCGGATCGCCCGAAAATCATGCTCGCGGCCGAACCGGGTGGCTGCCGCCGTTGCCGTCAGCTTCAGCAGCTGGCGTTCCTGCACCTTGGCCGCGTCCTGGCGCGCCAAGGCGGCGAGTCGTCGCCGGGCGTAGAGCCGGAACAGCGGCGTGACATCGATCATCAGCCAATCGCCGTCAAGTCGGGTCAGCGACCGAGGGTTATCACATACGGAAAGGTGGCGCGCACGGTCTCTGGTCGAAGCGGCATGCGGATGTAGTCGCCCTCCAGCCAAAGGGGCAGCTGATCGACGAACGTCGAACTGTTGAACCAGCCGTCCTGACCGCCGAGGAGCACGAACCAGTTGGCGTCCGGGTCCGACAGATCCGAAATGTGCCGGGCCTGCGAGCCGTAGTTGACGCGGTGGCGTTCGTTGGTCGCGCCGTGCGCCGTTTTCATCAGCGTGTCGGAACTGCCGGCGGCGGGATGGTCCCCGAACCGGAAGCGGCCGCCGATCACCGGCAGGAAGGCGAGCGGATGGCGCAGCTCCAGGCGATGCATGTCGCCCCAGTTGGCGAAGGTGTCGATGTCCTTGGCGGCCTCGGCCAGGCTGTCGCGCAGCAGCCGGGTCAATGTGCGGTCGTCGGTGTCCGCGATATCTTCGCGCAGCTGGCTCTTCGCCCGGCTGAAGGAGGCGTAAGCCGCCCAGTCGGCCGCGCCAAAGATCGATTGATAGTAACTCTGGGTGAAGGCGTGGCGGAACATCTCGTACGCTACCGGGCCGCGGGCGTCGACGGCGTAATGGCCGTCCCACCCGGCCATCAGGTCGAAGACCAGGCGCTCGTTGCCGCTGGCGGCGGCGGCGACGCCGAGCGAGCGCATCTTGGCGACGAGCAGGTCGCGGAGCGCCACCGCCGA
>CAZBWP010000064.1:6383-7843 GCA_964495295.1 uncultured Rhodospirillaceae bacterium
CCGCGCCGGCAGGCGCGTTGCCAGGACCATCCCGATCGAGCCCCCGCGGTCGGCATAGAGCATGCTCTGACCGGAGACCGCGAAGGGTCGGAAGGCCTCCCGGAATTCGGCGAAGCTGCTGGCGCGGCTGACCGCCAGCATGGCGCCGATCTCGTCGCTCACCTGATGGCCGGTCCACTTCAGGGCGAAGGCCGGCGCTGCCGCCTCGGCCAGCTGCGGCGCGTCCGAAAGCACGGGGCCGATCTCGGTGTCGCGCAAGGTGACGGTGCGGTCGAACCACCAGCGCGTGCCGATGGCGACGGTGCGCTCGCGGATGGCCCCGCGCGGCAGGTCGGAAACGTCGAACAGATCGCTGGAAGCGGCGCGCATGTTGGTGCCGCCCCAGGCGATATCCGGATTGCGGCCGATGGCGAAGAACGGCAGGCTGGGAACCATCAGGCCGACGGCGTGGTAGGACGGCGATTTCACGCCGGCGATGATCCAAAGGTTCGGCAGGTTGAGGCCGAGGTGCGGATCGTTGGCGAGCAGGGCGCCGCCGGTGGTCGAGCGCGATGGCGCGATCGCCAGGCTGTTGCTGCCCGACCGGCTGACCCCGGCGAGGAGGTCGCTGAGCGCCGCGACCTTGCCGTCGGCCGCGAAGCTCGGAGTCGAGTCGCCGCCGTTGTTGACCAGGCTTGCCCAGATCTCCGGCCAGTCTTCGCGATCCCGCAGTTGCAGCACGTTGAACCAGACAAGCCAGTTGACATCGGTGCCGGCGAGGCGGCCGAAGGTGACGATGTCCTCGGCGGTCCAAGGCTCGCGCTCCAGGCCGAGAATCGAATACTCGATCGGCAGGGTTTCGGCCGTCGCCTGATAATGGTTGATCCCGGCAACGAAACGATCCACCCAGGCGCGGGTCTCCGGCGGCATCGCCTGGACGATCGCCGGCGCGGCGCGGCCGAAGTCGAGCAGGCGCAGGCCGTGGTCGATGTCGTTGGCGAGCGGGCCGCCCATTTCCGAGATCCGGCCCCGGGCGATGCGCTTGACCAGCGCCATCTGGCCGAGCCTGAGGTGCGCGTGCACAAGCCCGAGGGCGAACGCCGCGTCGCCGTCGTGCTCGGCCTCGATGAACGGGATCTGATGCGCGTCCCAATGGATCGTCACCGTCCCTTCGAGCGGCAGGTTCTGCGTCGGGAACGCCGCCAGCCGCTGCTCCACGGCGCTCTTTCGCGGCAGCGGCGTCAACAGCGCGCAGCCGCTGAGCAGGCTGCCCACCAGCAGTGCCGTCACGGTTCGTCCGAGGCGCCCCATCGTCATCCGGCCAATCTCCGTCAATAAACCTTAGGTGGAGACTACGCGCGGCGGCCCGGTCGGGATCAGACGAACAGGCTCATCCCGTCGGCCGAGGCGTCGGCGAGAAAGGTGACGACGCCGGCGATTTCAATCGGGATGTCGTCGCGCAGTTCGGCGGGCGCAAGGCC
>CAZBWP010000064.1:7943-11508 GCA_964495295.1 uncultured Rhodospirillaceae bacterium
TTGCTCAGGTCGACGGCATCGTCGTCGACGACGCCGATGGTGCCGACGCCGGCCGCCGCCAGGTAGAGCAGCAACGGTGAGCCGAGACCGCCGGCGCCGACCACCAGCACGCGGGCGCGCAGCAGCCGCGCCTGCCCCTCGCCGCCGATGGCGTCGAGCAGGATGTGCCGGGCATACCGGCGGATCTGGTCTTCCGAGAAGTCGAACACGGCACCGGGGCGGGCGGGGTCAGTCGAGGCCGATGCCCTCGAACAGCGCCGTCGACAGGTAGCGTTCGGCGAACGAGGGCAGGATGATGACGATGCGCTTGCCGGCCATCTCCGGCCGGCAGCCGACCTCGACGGCGGCGGCCAGCGCTCCGCCGGAGGAGATGCCGACGGGCAGCCCTTCGAGGCGGGCGACCCGGCGGGCCATGGCGAACGCCGTTTCGTTGCCGATGCGGACGATTTCGTCGATCTCGTCGACGTCCAGCACGCCCGGGATGAAGCCCGCACCGATTCCCTGGATCTTGTGCGGCCCCGGCACCCCGCCGGACAGCACCGGGCTGTCCTCCGGCTCGACCGCGATCATCTTGAGTGACGGGCGGCGCGGCTTCAGTGCCTGGGCGATGCCGGTCAGCGTGCCGCCGGTCCCGACGCCGCTGATCACCGCGTCGAGCTGGCCGCCCGTGTCCCGCCAGATCTCCTCGGCGGTGGTCTGGCGGTGGATCTCGGGGTTGGCCGGGTTGTTGAACTGTTGCAGCATCATCGCGCCCGGCGTCGCGTTGACGATTTCGCCGGCCTTCTGGACGGCGCCGGGCATGCCCTTGGCGGCCGGCGTGAGCACGATCTCGGCGCCCAGCAGGGCCAGCATCTTGCGGCGCTCGATCGACATGCTGTCCGGCATGGTCAGGATCAGGCGATAGCCGCGCGCCGCGCAGACGAAGGCCAGCGCGATGCCGGTGTTGCCCGAGGTCGGCTCGACCAGCACGGAGCCGGGCTCGATCCGCCCCTCGGCCTCGGCGGCGCGCACCATGGCCAGGCCGATGCGGTCCTTGACCGAGCTCAGCGGATTGAAGAACTCGCACTTGCCCAGCAGCTCGGCACCGCACCCTTCCTCCTTGGCGAGCTTGGACAGGCGGATCAGCGGGGTGTCGCCGATGGTCTCGAGGATGCTGTCATAGATGCGGCCGCGTCCGGCGGCCTTCGCGGTCGACGCGCTCGACTGATCATCCATCGTCCGGAAGGCCCTCCTTGCTCGACACGGTTTCTGTTTTTGCGCGGCACGCGGTGCCGGTTGCGGCCGCGGCCTTCGCTTCCCTGGACTGTGCAATGAACTAGATCGAGAAGTCCAGGCTATTGCGCCCCTCGCTGACGATCCCGACGTCATTGGCGCGGGCGCACAAATCATCCACCGTCAGACGATCCAGGCGCGCCATCACCTCATCCTGAATTTCGCCCCAGAGCGGCCGGACCACATGGTGGGCCAGCGGCGAGCCGGTGTCCTCCTGCAACGGATCCTGCGCCGTTTCCATCTGGCGGACGGTGCGGACGATGTCGCCGACGGTGATCCGACGCCGCTCGCGGGCGAGGCGGTAGCCGCCGCGGGGACCGCGCACGCCGACCAGCAGACCATCGCGCACCAGGGACTGCAGCGCCTGCTCCAGGTAGCGGCGGGGGATCCCCTGACGGCGCGTGATCTCGCTGCTCTGCACCGGTTCGCTGCCGGCGTGATAGGCGATGTCGAGGACCGCCTCGATGGCGAACAGCGTCTTGCGTGACAGGCGAAGCATGCCGGAGTCCCCCTTTCCTTCAGCCTCGATGGCCCGTGATGCCGGTTGACCCGAAGCCCCCCTCGGCCCGCTCCGAAGCCGGGAGATCGTCGACGAGCTGCAGGACCACCGTGGTGACCGGCGCCACGACCAACTGCGCGATCCGCATCCCCCGGTCGAGGCGCACGCTTTCAGTCCCGAGGTTGACGAGCACGACGGCGATCTCCCCCCGGTAGTCGGCGTCGATGGTTCCGGGACTGTTCAAGACGGTCACACCGTGCTCGGCCGCCAGCCCGGAGCGCGGCCGCACCTGCGCCTCGTAGCCGGCGGGCAGGGCGAGCGCGATGCCGGTCGGCACCCGCGCCCGCGCGCCCGGCGCCAGATCGAGCGGCTGGACCAGCGCCGCGCACAGGTCCATGCCGGCACTGGCCGGCGTCGCATAGCGGGGCAACGGCAGATCGGCGCCATGTGGCAGCCGCCGGATGGGCACGGCAAGCGGCGTCATCGGGCAGCCCCCAGGGCCGCGGCAATGCGCTCGGCGAGGCGCTCGGCCACCGCGTGCTTGGTCATCGGCGACCAGGACTCGACCCCCGCCTCGGAGATCAGATGGACGGTGTTGCAGTCGCCGCCGAAGGTGCCGGTGGTGGCCGAGACGTCGTTGCCGACGATCCAGTCGCAGCCCTTGCGGCGGCGCTTCAGGGCGGCATTGTCGACGACCTCCGAGGTCTCCGCCGCGAAGCCGACGACCAGGCGTGGACGATCGTCGCCGGCGGCGACGGTCGCCAGGATGTCGGGGTTCTCGGCGAGGGTCAGCGTCGGCGGCGTCGTGCCGCTCTCCTTCTTCAGCTTCTGGTCGGCGACGGCGGCCACCCGCCAGTCGCCGACGGCGGCGGCGAAGACGGCGACGTCCACCGGCAGCGCCGCGGTGCAGGCCGCCAGCATCTCCGCCGCCGTCTCCACCGCGACGACGGTGACGCCGGGCGGGTCGGGCTCGCGGGTCGGGCCGGTGACCAGCGTCGTCGCCGCGCCGAGCGCGCCAAGGGCCTCGGCGATGGCGTGCCCCTGCTTGCCCGACGAGCGGTTGGCGATGTAGCGCACCGGGTCGATCGGCTCGTGCGTCGGCCCGCTGGTGACCAGGGCGCGGCGGCCGGCCAGGCTTTGGTCGCGGCCGAGCAGCCGCTCGACGGCGGCGACGATTTCGTCGGGCTCGGCCATGCGGCCCGGCCCCCATTCGCCGCACGCCATGTCGCCCGTGTTCGGGCCGACGAAGCGGACGCCGCGGCGGCGCAAGGTGTCCAAGTTCTGCCGGGTCGCCGGATGTTCCCACATGCGCACGTTCATCGCGGGCGCCGCGAGCACCGGCTTGTCGGTGGCGAGCAGCAGCGTCGTCGCCAGATCATCGGCGAGGCCGGCCGCCATGCGGGCCAGGATGTTGGCGGTGGCCGGCGCGACAAGCAGCAGATCCGCTTCCCGCGACAGTCGGATGTGGCCCATCTCGTGCTCATCGGTCAGCGAGAACAGATCCTGGTATACCTTGTCCTCACTTAGCGCGGCGAGCGAGAGCGGGGTGACGAACGCCGCCCCGGCCGCCGTCAGCACACACCGGGCGGCGATGCCGTGCTCGCGCAGGCGGCGAATGACCTCGAGGACCTTGTAGGCGGCGATCCCCCCGGCAATGACAATGAGAACTCTTTTCCCCGTCAACAACGCTTTCCGCCATCTATTTCACGAAAGCAAACTGTGGATAACGTACGGCCTGGGGAGCCGGGGTGCAAGGTTCAATTTCACGAAAGAGTTGCGTGGGTCGCCCGATGG
>CAZBWP010000065.1:0-9902 GCA_964495295.1 uncultured Rhodospirillaceae bacterium
GCGCGGGGTCGGGACGATTGACGCCTTCGAGCGCGCGGTCCTATCTTCGCCGGACGATGACGCACTCGGATCCAGGGCCCGCCGCCGCCGACACCCCGCTCGACGACGCGATCAGTCGCCTCGCCGCGGCGGTGGTGCGCCTGGACGCTGCGACCCGGGAGCCGGGTCATCCGCCACCCCCGATCCTCGGCGCCGGCGCGCCGGTGTCGGTCAGCCGCGAGGAGTTGGCGCGCCGCCTGGACGCGGCGGTCGCCCGGCTCAAGGCCATTCTGGACGAGTGACTTCATGGCTCAGCTCACCATTACCGTCAATGGCCGCGCCTACGACCTCGCCTGCGAGAACGGTGAAGAGGAGCGGCTGTTGTCGCTGGCCCGCGCCGTCGACCGTCAGGTGGGGGCGCTGGCGGCGCGCAGCGGTCCCGTCGACGAAACCCGGCTGATGCTGATGGCGAGCCTGGTGCTGGCCGATCGCCTGGACGATGCGCTGGGCGAACTGGAGGCGCTGCGCCGCAAGCCGCCGACGGCGTTGCCGCCAGGGTTTTCCGAGTCCGAACTGGTTGCCGACCTGGAAGCCCTGGCCGATCGGATCGAAGAGATTGCGGCGCGCCTGGAGCCGACGTAAGTAAGGGGTGGGCGGAGTGCTGCCGAGTGCGTCGGGTCGTCGTTCCCCGGGGCCAACTCCGATCTCTAGGGAGCTGTCCCTTTCGGGCCTGTGGGCCCGGAACACGGCGCCCACCTGCGTGACGCAGGCCACGAGGGATCACAAGGACCAGCGGCTTTCGCGGCGCCGCCCGCCACTTGCCTGAGATTTGGCCGCCCGCCAATATCCTGAGATTTGATCGAACCGCCGCCAACGCGCGTATCGTCCTCCATGAATTCCACCGATCCGGTTTCCTTGCTCGCCGAGCAGAAAAAGCAGATGCGCGCGCGCATGAGTTCGCTCCGACTGGTCGTCGACCAGAAGGACGGGCCCGACGCGGCGATGGCGGCGATGCGGCACTTTCTCGCCGGCCTCGCGGATTTCGGGATCGGCGCCCATAGCATCGTCGCCGGCTACTGGCCGATTTCCACCGAGATCGACCCGCGGCCGATCATCGGCCGGCTCGACGACCGGGGCATCACCTGCGCGTTGCCGGCGGTGCAGGCATCCGGCGAGCCGCTGGTGTTCCGCCGCTGGCGGCCCATCGATCCGCTGGAGGACGGTCCGTTCGAGACGCGCCAGCCCGTGGCGACGGCGCCGGCGGTGCGGCCCGATGTGATGTTGGTGCCGCTGCTCGCCGTGGATGCCGCCGGTTGGCGGCTGGGCTATGGCGCCGGCTACTACGACCGGACCTGCGCGGCACTCCGCCGCAGCGGGCCGCTGACCACCATCGGCATCGGCTATTTCATCCAGGCGGTGGAGCGGGTGCCGCACGGCGATCACGACGTGCCGCTCGACTGGATCCTGACCGACCGCGGGCTCGCCCGGGCGGCGCGATGAGGCTGCTGTATTGCGGCGACGTCGTCGGCAAGACCGGTCGGCACGCCATTCTTTCCCAGATCCCGGGCATTCGCCGCCGCCTCGACCTCGATTTCGTCTTGGTCAACGGCGAGAACGCCGCCCACGGCTTCGGCATCACCGAGGCGATCTGCCAGGCGTTCCTGGAGGTCGGCGTCGACGCCATCACCACCGGCAACCACGTCTGGGACCAACGGGAGATCGTCGACTACATCGGCCGCGATGTCCGGCTGCTCCGCCCGCTCAACTATCCCGAGGGAACGCCGGGCTGGGGCGCTGCCGTCTACGCCAACGGCGCCGGCCGGCGGGTGATGGTGCTGCAGGTGATGGGACGGCTGTTCATGGATCCGCTGGACGATCCCTTCCAGGCCGCCGACAAGGCGCTGCTCAATCACCGCCTCGGTGCCTCGGTGGACTGCGTGATCGTCGACGTCCACGCCGAGGCGACGAGCGAGAAACAGGCGCTCGCCTGTCACCTGGACGGCCGCGTCTCGCTGGTCGCCGGCACCCACACCCACGTGCCCACGGCCGACGCCCGCATCCTGCCCGGCGGCACCGCCTACATCACCGACGTCGGCATGTGCGGCGACTACGATTCGGTGATCGGCATGAAGAAAGCGGAGGCGGTGGCGCGCTTCGTCCGCAAAATTCCCGGCGCGCGGCTGCAGCCGGCGGACGGTCCGGCGGCGCTGTGCGCCATCTATGTCGAGACCGACGACCTCACCGGCCTCGCAAAACACGTTGCACCTCTGAGGGTTGGCGGCGGCCTCGCGGAGGCGTGGCCGAACTGAGGCCGTGTTCGCCGCCGCCGTTTGCGTCGGTCGGCCCTTTTGCCCTAGGCTGTCGTTGCGCCCGACGTGGACTGCCGCGCGGGTTGCGCTAATCTGCACAGGCGGCGGACCCTCGGGGTTTCGCCTTGAGAGGTGGACGGCGGACCATGGCCGGTCATTCCCAGTTCAAGAACATCATGTACCGCAAGGGCGCGCAGGACGTGAAGCGCGGCAAGATGTTCACCAAGCTGATCCGCGAGATCACCGTCGCGGCCCGCTCCGGGCTGCCCGATCCCGAGATCAATCCGCGGCTGCGCGGGGCGATCGCCGCGGCGAAGACGCAGAACATGCCGAAGGACACCATCGACCGGGCGATCCGCCGCGGTTCCGGCGAGGATGTGGGCGACACCTACGAGGAGATCCGCTATGAGGGCTATGGCCCGGGCGGCGTCGCCATCATCGTCGAGGCGCTGACCGACAACCGCAACCGGACGGCCGGCGAGGTCCGCGCGGCCTTCGGCAAGCACGGCGGCTCCCTCGGCGAGACCGGCTCGGTCAGCTTTCTGTTCGACCACATCGGCCTGATCCTGTATCCGGTGGCAACGGCGAGCCCCGACGACATGTTTGAGGCCGCCCTGGAGGCCGGTGCCGCCGACGTGGTCTCGACCGATTCGGGGCATGAAATCGTCTGCGCCCCCGATGACCTGAACGAGGTGCGCGAGGGCCTGGCGGCGCGGTTCGGCGATGCCGAGATCGCCCGCCTCGACTGGAAGCCGAACGTCACCGTCGCCGTCCAGGAGGAGCAGGCGGCCACGCTGCTGAAATTGCTCGCCGCTCTCGAAGACAGCGATGACGTGCAGCGCGTGATGGCGAATTTCGACGTCCCCGAGGATGTCCTGGAGAGGCTGAGCGCCTGATCGCGGCGGCGGGCATCGACCGGCCGATGCCGGCCGACCCGGACGCGATCCCGGATGGTGCGGACGGCGCGGACAGCGCGGAAAGCGAATGAGATGCGATTGATCGGACTGGACCCGGGCCTGCGCGTCACCGGTTGGGGCGTCGTCGATGCGGTCGACGGCCGTCTCGGCTATGTCGCCGACGGTGCCCTCGTCACCAACGACCGGCTGTCGCTGGCCGAGCGCTTGAAGCAGATCGCCGATGGCCTGGCCGAGGTGATGGCGCGCTATCGCCCCGACGAGGCGGCGGTCGAGGAGACGTTCGTCAACCGCAACGCCGTCTCGACCCTGCGCCTCGGACAGGCGCGCGGCATCGCCATGCTGATTCCGGCGCAGGCCGGCATTCCGGTCGCCGAATACCTGCCGAACCTGGTCAAGAAGACGGTGGTGGGAACCGGCCATGCGGCCAAGCAGCAGGTGCAGCTGATGATCCGCATGCTGCTGCCCGGCGCGGCGCTGTCGACGCCGGATGCCGCCGACGCCCTGGCGGTGGCGGTGTGCCATGCGCATCACCGCCAGACCGCGGCGCGAATCGCGGCGGCGATGCGATGATCGCCAAGCTCAGCGGCCGCGTCGACGGGGCCGGCGATGGCTGGGTCGTCGTCGACGTGGGCGGGGTCGGCTATCTGGTGTTCTGCTCCGGGCGAACCCTGGCGCGCCTGGAGGCGGGGACCGCGACCAGCCTGCACGTGGAGACCCAGGTGCGTGAGGACGCGATTCAGCTCTTCGGCTTTCTTGACGCGGTTGAGCGCGAGTGGTTCCGGCTGCTCACCACGGTGCAGGGCGTCGGCGCCAAGGTGGCGCTGGCGATCCTGACGGTGCTGGCGCCGGCCGACCTGGCCCTTGCCATTGCCGCCGGCGACCGCGCGGCGCTCAGCCGGGCGGCCGGCGTCGGGCCGCGCCTCGCCGCCCGCATCGCCAGCGAACTCAAGGACAAGGCCGCGCCGATCGGGCACGGTGGCATGGCGACGGCGCTCCGGGGGCCCGGCAGGGCGGACGACACCCGCGACGCCGTGGCGGCGCTGGTCAACCTGGGCTTCGCGCCGGGCGAGGCGCTGACCGCCATCGCCGCGGCCGCGGGCAGGCTGGGCGAAGCGCCGGGGGTGGAAGCGCTGATCCGCGATGGCTTGGCCCGTCTCGCGCCGCGGGGTGAGGTGTCGTGACCGAGGACCTCCGCCAACCGGATCCGGCCGACGACGGCGCTGCCGCCCGCGCGGTCAGCGGTCGCCGTCGCGAGGACGACACGGGCGAGGAGACGCTGCGGCCGGCGTCGCTCGACTCCTTCGTCGGGCAGCGGCCGGTGTGCGCCAATCTCCGGGTCTTCATCGCCGCCGCCCGCGGCCGCGACGAGCCCTTGGATCACGTGCTGCTGCACGGCCCGCCGGGCCTCGGCAAGACGACGCTGGCGCAGATCGTCGCCCACGAGCTGGGGGTGGGGTTTCGCGCGACGTCCGGGCCGGTGCTGGCGCGACCCGGCGACCTTGCCGCCATTCTCACCAACCTGCAGCCGTCGGACGTGCTGTTCATCGACGAGATCCACCGGCTGTCGCCGACGGTCGAGGAGATCCTCTATCCGGCGATGGAGGACTTCAAGCTCGACCTGGTGATCGGCGAGGGGCCGGCGGCGCGCACCGTGCGCATCGACGTGCCGCCGTTCACCCTCGTCGGCGCGACGACGCGCTCCGGCCTGATCACCCGGCCGCTGCGCGAACGCTTCGGCATTCCGCTCAGGCTCGAGTTCTACGAGCCGGCGGACCTCGCCCGCATCGTTCGCCGCGGCGCCCGCATCCTCGCCTTCGAGGTCACCGACGACGGCGCGGAGGAGATCGCGCGGCGGTCGCGGGGCACGCCGCGCATCGCCGTCCGGCTGCTGCGACGCGTCCGTGATTTTGCCACAGTCGATGGCCATCCGGTGGTCGACGCGGCGATCGCCGCGCCCGCCCTCGACCGTCTCGACATCGACGACCGTGGCCTCGACGCGATGGATCGCCGCTATCTGCGGTGCATTGCCGACCATTACGGCGGCGGTCCGGTCGGCGTCGAGACGCTGGCGGCGGCGATCTCGGAGCAGCGCGACACCATCGAGGAGGTGATCGAGCCGTACCTCATGCAACAGGGATTCTTGATGCGCACGCCGCGCGGCCGCGTGCTCGCCGCGGCCGCCCTTCGGCACCTGGGATTGCCGGTGATCGGATTGCCGGTGATCGGGCTGCCCGACCAGTTGGAGCTGTTGGACGACGATGCCAACCCTTGAGCCGCCGGCGGGCCAGTTCGACAGCGGCGCCTTCGTGTTCCCGGTGCGTGTCTACTATGAGGACACCGACGCCTTCGGTATCGTATACTATGCCAACTATCTGAAATTCGCCGAGCGGGCGCGAACCGAGATGCTGCGGGCGTTCGGCACCGACCACGTGCGCCTGCGCCGAGAGGTGGACCGGGTGTTCGCCGTGCGCCGCTGCGTCGTCGACTATCGGGCGCCGGCGCGCCTCGAGGATGCATTGCTGGTGGCAACCCGCGTGCTGCGGGTCGCCGGCGCATCCTTCGCCCTGGGTCAGGAGATCCGCCGCGGCACCGACGTGCTGGTCGACGTCGAGGTGGTGCTGGCGTGCATCAGCGGATCGGGCCGGCCGGCACGGGTGCCTGAGGCCTTGCGGGCAGCGCTCGCTGCCATTGTGTGTGAAAACGAACGGTAGGAGTCGATGGAAAGCTCTGCGGTTGAAACGGCTGCTCTCGCTGGGTCGGCTGCCGGCCTCAGCTTGTCGCCGGTGACGATCTTCCTCAATGCCGACGTGGTGGTGCAGTTCACGCTGATCTTGCTGCTCGCCGCGTCGATCTGGTGTTGGGCAATCATCTTCGAGAAGTATCTGTCGCTGCGCCGTCTCAACCGGGCGGCCGGCGTGTTCGAGACCGCGTTCTGGTCGGGCGGGGCGCTCGAGGATCTCTATGACAAGCTGGAGTCGCGGCCGCGCGATCCGATGTCGGCGGTGTTCGTCGCGGCGATGCGAGAGTGGGGGCGCGAGCAGGCAACGCGCGACCGGCGGCCCGGCGCGGCCCGCTCCACCCTCGAGGAACGGCTGGAACGGGCCATGCAGTTGACGACGGCGCGGGAAATCGAGCGGGTCGAACGCTATATGCCGTTCCTGGCATCGACCGGGTCGACGGCCCCGTTCATCGGACTGTTCGGCACGGTGTGGGGCATCATGAACGCCTTCCACGCCATCGGCCTCTCCAACAACACCAGCCTCGCCGCCGTCGCGCCGGGAATTTCCGAAGCCCTGTTCGCGACGGCCCTCGGTCTGCTCGCGGCGATCCCGGCGGTGCTCGCCTACAACAAGCTGTCGCGCGATATCGATCGGTATGCCGGGCGGCTCGAGGGCTTCGCCGGCGAGTTCCTGGCGATCCTGTCGCGGCAGCCGACGGCGGAGACCTGAGCGATGGCGATGCATGCGTCCAACGCCCGTCGCCGGAACGGCGGTCAACGGCGGCGGACATCGCTGGTGAACGAGATCAACGTGACGCCGATGGTCGACGTCATGCTCGTCCTCCTCATCATCTTCATGGTCACCGCGCCGCTGCTCACCGCCGGCGTCGAGGTCGACCTGCCGAAAACCGAAGCCGCACCGCTGCCCGGGACCGATGAGCCACTGGTCGTTTCGGTGGACGCGGCGGGGCAGGTGTATGTGCAGGAGACCGCTGTTGACCTGCAAAGCCTGCCGGCGCAGATGCAAGCGGTCGCCGGCGCCAACCCCGACCTGAGGGTGTTCGTGCGCGGTGACCGGGCGATCGACTACGGCCGGGTGATGGCGGTGGTCGGGACCCTGCAGGCGGCCGGCTATCGGCGGGTTGCCCTGATCACCGAGCCGCCGCGGGAGGCCCCCCGGTCCGGCGGCCGTTCCCGCGGTTCGTGAGGCGCCGTGCGCAAGCCGCTCATCACTTCCGTTTTCCTGCACGTGCTGCTGCTCGTCATCGTGCTGCTCGACCCCTCGGCGGACGAGCGACGCCTCGACTTTGACGTCGCCAATTCGGTCGAGGTGGTCAGTGCCAGTGACGTGCCGGCGTTGGCGTCCCTGGGCACGCCCGTTGCCGCGCCCCGCGGCACCGGCGGCCGGCGGGAGACGGCGCCGACCCCACCGGCAGAGCAGCCGTCCCGCGAGGTCGCGCCGCCGACGCCGCCGTCGACGAAACCACCGGCGCCGGGCAAGACCGAGACGCCGGGCAGCGGCGGTCCGGCGGCGACGCCGCGCGACGGCGACCGCCGCGCCGAAGCGGCACCGGCCGAGCCGGCCCGGCCGACCAGGGACGAGACCGCGGTCGCCCCCGAGCCGATCCCGACGCCCAAGCCCGAGCCGAAACCGGAGCGCGACACGGCACCCAAACCGGTGGCCCCTGCGGAGGCCGCCGCCCGCCCGGCGTCGGGCGGCGGGACAAAGACCGCATCGCCGTCGACGACGTCGCCGCCGCTGATCGATTTCACCGAGCCGAAGACGCCGTCGCCACCCGCCGATCCGCCGCCCGCCAAGCCGGCGACAGCGGCACCGGAAGCGGCGCCGATTACCCCGCAGGAAAGCCAGCCGAAGCCCGACGCGCCCGATTTCGCGTCGGTGCTGCAACGCGTGGAAGACCTGGATGCGGCCGACCGTGCCGCGGCCAATCCCACGCCCCAGCCCCAGCCCGCGCCCACGCCGGACCAGATCGCGGCGTTGCTCGAATCGGATGTGCCGCAACTCGGTCAGGCCGATCAGGTGACCGCCGATGAAATCGCGGCCTTGCGCCGGCAGATCGAAGCGTGCTGGAACGTTCCCGCCGGGGTGCGCGATGCCGGCGACCTGATCGTGCGCCTGCGCGTGGTGATGAACCCTGACGGGACGCCGAGCAGCGTCGTCATCGACGATACGCGGCAAGCGGCGAGCGGCGGACCCTGGCAGGCGGCGGCCGACAGCGCGCGGCGGGCGGTCCTCAACCCGCGTTGCCATCCGTTTCGACTGCCGCCGGAAAAGTTTGAGACCTGGAAGCACCTGGTGCTGACCTTCAATCCACAGGAGATGTTGAACCGATGATGCGCGTGTCCTCGCAACGCTGGCCGGCGTGGCGCCATCTCATCGCCGTCCTCATGGTCGCTGGTCTCGCCGTCGGCATGGCCGGCCGGTCGGCCGCCGAACTGAGTGTCGACATCACCCGCGGCGTGCGGGAGCCGATCCCCATCGCGATCTCCGATTTCGCCGGTGACCAGCCCAATGAGGTCGCCTTCGGCCGCGACGTGGCTTCGGTGGTGGCGGCGGACCTGGAGCGCTCGGGGCTGTTCAAGCCGATCGACCGCTCGGCGTTCGTGCAGCGCGATCTCGCCCTGCAAACGCCGCCCCGCTTCGGCGACTGGCGCGTCATCAACGCGGCCGCGCTGGTGCACGGTCGCGCCACGCTGTTGCCCGATGGTCAGCTTCAGGTGCAGTTCCGCCTCTGGGACGTGTTCGCCGAGCAGCAGATGATCGGCCTGTCGTTCGCGACGCCCGCAAGCAACTGGCGCCGCGTCGCTCACCTGATCGCCGACGCCGTCTACAAGCGTCTCACCGGCGAGGAGGGCTATTTCGACAGCCGCATCGTCTACGTCGCCGAGACCGGGCCATTCAACCGGCGTGTCAAGCGTCTGGCGATCATGGATCAGGACGGCGCCAACCATCGCTTCCTGACCGACGGCCGCGCCCTCGTCCTGACGCCGCGGTTCTCCCCGACACGCCAAACCGTGGCCTACCTGTCGTACCAGGGCGGGCGACCCGGAGTCCGGGTGCTGGATGTGGAGAGCGGGCGGGACAGCGTGGTCGGGCAGTTCGACGGCATGTCGTTCGCGCCTCGCTTCTCCGCCGATGGCGCGTTGCTGGCGATGACGCTCGCCCGGGAGGGCAACTCCGACATCTACACCTATGACCTGCGCAGCCAGGCGTTGCGCCGCCTGACCACGCACACGGCCATCGACACCTCGCCCAGCTTCTCTCCCGACGGTGGACGGATCGTCTTCAACTCGGATCGTGGCGGCTCGCAGCAACTCTACGTGATGGCGGCCGACGGCAGCGGCGTGAAGCGGATCAGCTCCGGCGACGGGCGCTACGCGACGCCGGTCTGGTCGCCGCGTGGCGATCTGATCGCCTTCACCAAGATGCGCGGCGGCCGATTCCACATCGGCGTGATGAATCCCGACGGCAGCGGCGAGCGATTGCTGACCGAAGGCTTCCACGTGGAAGGCCCGACCTGGTCACCGAACGGCAGGGTAATCCTGTATTTCTCGCGCCAGCCCCAAGGCGCGGGCGGGGCCGGCGGCGTGACCCGGCTGTTTTCGGTGGACCTGACCGGCTACAATCGTCGTGAGATCGTGACCCCGATCGATGCCTCCGACCCGGCGTGGTCGCCGCTCAATCCATGAGCAGCAGCCGCGTCGCGAGGTCGCTGGAAAACACGCTCGTTCCTGGACCATGGAGAGTAAGATGCCTTACCGAGGACTCGCCGTTTTTGCCGCGTTGGCCCTGCTCGCCGCTTGCGAAACTCCGGGCCAACCGGATACCGCGGGTGGCGCCGCCGGCAGTGGCGCCGGCGGTGGGATGACGACCGGGGCGCCGACGACGCCGGTCGCGGCGTCGGCGCTGGAGGCGCAGACGCAGATCGAACGGATCGGCGACACGGTCTTTTTCGG
>CAZBWP010000065.1:10002-11277 GCA_964495295.1 uncultured Rhodospirillaceae bacterium
GCCGCCTGGGCCCGCAATCGCCGGGCGGTGACCATCGTTCCGGGCGCCCGCCCGGGAACCTGATGGCGACGATGGCCAGCCGGATGGTGGGCGCGGTGACCGTTCCGTCCGGTCTCGCGGTCGCCCTGCTCGTGGCCGCCACGCTCTGGGGAGCCGGGCCGGTGATGGCGCAGGCCCTGGATGACGCCGCCGCGGCCGATCGTCTGGCGCGGCTGCAGGTGCGCCTGTCGGCGCTGGAAGAGGATATCCGCGCGGCGACCGGTCAGGTCGAGGACTTGGGGTTCCGGGTCCGCCGCATGGAAGAGCGTCTGGAGACGGTGATCTCCGACCTGGAGAGCCGCCTCGATCGGCTGGAGGCAGGGGCTGCCCCTGGAGCGCCGGGAGCCACCGTGCCGCCGGCCGCCGCCGTGCCGCCGGCGTCCCCTGGGGTTGGCGCTCCCGCCGTCCCGGCGGTGCCGTCGGCCCCCGCGTCGCGCCCGGGTGCGGCTCAACCACCCGCCACCACCGCGGCTCAGCCGCCCGCCGCCGCCGCGGCGTTGCCCGAAGGCACTCCGGAGCAGCAGTACGCCTACGCCTATCGGTTGCTGCAGACGGCACAGTACGACCAGGCGGAAGCGGCCCTGCGCGCCTTCCTCGACCGGCATTCGGAGGCCGACCTTGCGGACAATGCCCGCTACTGGCTGGCCGAGACCTACTACGTGCGCAGCAACTTCGAGGCCGCGGCGAGGGCCTTTGCCGCGGCCTACCAGGCCCGGAAGGATGGCTCGAAGGCGCCGGACTCGCTGCTCAAGCTCGGCATGTCGCTGGCCCAGATCGGCCGCAAGGACGACGCCTGCACGACGTTCGCCGAACTCAAGCGGACCTTCCCGCAGGCGCCAAAGCGCATCGAGGACAGGCGGGCAGCGGAGGTGAAGCGCCTCGGGTGCCCCTGACCGACGCCGCTTCGACGGACACGGCGGCCGTCGATGCCGCCGCGTTCGCCGCCCTGATGGCGCCGTTCGAACCCTTCGAGCCGGCGCCCTGGCTCGCCATCGGCGTTTCCGGCGGCGCCGACAGCACCGCCCTTTGCCTGCTTGCCGATGCCTGGGCCCGCCGCCGCGGTGGCAGGGTCACCGGACTGATCGTCGACCATCGGCTGCGCCCGGAGTCCTCGGCCGAGGCGCAGCATGCCGCCAAATCGTTGCATGACCGCGGCATCGCCGCCGAAATCCTTGAGCGGCAAGGCCCGGCGCCGGTGAACCGCATCCAGGAGCGGGCGCGCGCCAGCCGCTTCGC
>CAZBWP010000066.1:0-11150 GCA_964495295.1 uncultured Rhodospirillaceae bacterium
CCCCCAGTAACGCTGGCCCCCAGTAACGCTGCCCAATGTGCGCATGGGATCGCCCGACGAGACCGAGACGCGCCGGGCGTCGCGCCGCTCGCCGGCTGCCTGCTCGTCAACCCGATCCACCTGCCGTGATCCGCGGCCGGGACGCCGCCCCGGCCAGCAACCGTCCGATATCGCCGATCGTTCGCACGGGAGACGTCCATGCTGACGACGTCGCTCGGCTCGATCCTCGGGTTGGTCGCCTCCCTCGCAGCGGATGTGGTGCCGTCCTTTCAAGACAGGAAAGACAAGGCGCACGAACGCGCCATTGTCGACCGACAGATCGCGCGCGCCCAGGTGCTCCGCGACCGGCGCATCGAGGACATCACGCTCGAAGCCGGCGGGGCGGCGGTTTGATCGAGGATTGTCATGGAAAGAAAGCTTCCCAACTTCGGAGTCTGTCTTGAGCGAGTTCTTCAGGATCGGTCGATGGGAGGTCTCCGATGAGAATGTTTTGGTTGGGTGCCGCCGCACTCGCCGTGGTCCTGCTCCACCCCGGACCGGCCCAAGCGCATCATGGCTGGAGTTGGACAACCGGCGGCAATATCGAACTGGTCGGTGTGATCAAGAGCGTCTCGCTGGGCAACCCGCACGGCAGCCTCGAGGTCGACGTCGATGGCGAGACCTGGACGGTCGAGGTTGGCCAGCCCTGGCGCAACGAGCGGGCCGGCCTGAGGCCGGGCGATCTCGCCGAGGGTGTCGAGATCCGTGCGATCGGCGAGCCGGCTGCGGACCTGGCCGAGAAGCGCCTGAAGGTCGTGCGCATGTACATCGGCGAGCAGGAGTACATTCTCTACCCCGGCCGCGACTGAGCCGCGCGATGGCGGAAGCGCTCGCGGCGCTCGAGGGCTCCGACGTTGCGACTTGGCTCCGCTATTCGCGCTGGGGCTACGCCGCGGTCAACACCGCGCATGTGCTCGGCATCGCGCTCTTGGTTGGCGCGATCCTGCCGCTTGACCTGCGGCTCCTCGGCCTGTGGCCGAGCGTGCCCTGCGATGCGCTGGTCCGTGTGCTGGCGCCGACCGCGGCGGCTGGCCTGCTGCTCGCCGCAACGGCCGGGCTGCTGCTGTTCTCGGTCCGGGCGAGCGAATACGCGGCACTGCCGCTGCTCTGGGTCAAGCTGGTGCTGGTCGCCACCGGCGCGTCGGCGGCGCTGGCCCACCACCTGCGCTACGGCGCATTGCTGCAGCGCGCCGGCCCGCGGCAGCTGGCGTGGACCGGTGCCGTCTCGATGGCGTGCTGGCTCGGCGCCCTCGTCGCCGGCCGGCTGATCGCGTTCGTCGCGGACTGAGTGGCGAGCCGCTCCGGCGGTCGGCCCCGGCATGTCAAATGGACAAGCGCGCCGGCCGGCTCCGCAACGCGAGGCGGTCGTGTCTCGAAGGGCCTGCAAGGGGTGATCGGCAGGGCGGTTGTACGATAGCCTGCCAGTCTCGAAAGGCGGGTGCGCGGCGGACCAGCGGACATTCCCTGAGCCGACGCCGCGCGATCGGACGCTTGCGTTGCCGGCCCCGGGGAACTAGATGCGCGGGGCATGGCGCCTCCGCTTCTCCAACTGAACGACATCCTCGTCACCTTCGGCGGCGAGCCGCTGCTCGACGGGGTCGAGATGTCCGTCGCCGAGGGCGACCGGCTGTGTCTGGTCGGGCGCAACGGCTCGGGCAAGTCGACGCTGCTCAAGGTCGCTGCGGGGCTGATCAAGCCCGACCGCGGCGAGCGCTTCGTCCAGCCAGGCGCGACCATCCGATATCTGCCGCAGGAACCGAACCTTGCCAGGCACGCGACGACGCTCGCCTATGTGGAAGCCGGCCTCGCGCCCGGCGACGATCCGCACCGGGCCCGCCAGCTGCTCGAACAGCTTGGTCTTGAAGGCGGCGAGGATCCGGCCACGCTCTCGGGCGGCGAGGCGCGGCGCTGTGCCCTTGCCCGCGTGCTCGCGCCCGAGCCCGACATCCTGCTGCTCGACGAGCCGACCAACCATCTCGATCTCACCACCATCGAGTGGCTGGAGACGACGCTGGCAGGCGGCCGCTCGGCCCTGATCACCATCAGCCACGACCGGCGGTTTCTGGAAGACCTGTCGCACGCGACGCTGTGGATCAGCCGCGGCGTCGTCCGACGGCTCGACCGCAACTTCCGCGAGTTCGAGGACTGGCGCGACGATCTCCTCGAGAGGGAGGAGGCGGAACGCCACAAGCGCGACCGCAAGATCGCCGCCGAGACCGACTGGCTCCATTACGGCGGCGTCACCGCCCGGCGCAAGCGCAACCAGGGCAGGCTGCGGGCCCTCGAAACCTTGCGCCGGCGGCACCGCGAGGAACGCCGCGAGGCTGGCTCCGTCAAGATGACCCTCGCGCAAGCCGCGGCCTCCGGCACGTTGGTCGCCGAAGCCGAGGGGATCGGCAAGTCGTTCGGCGGCCGCCCGGTGATCTCAGGGCTGACGGTCCGCATTCTCCGCGGCGACCGGGTCGGCATCGTCGGCCCCAACGGCGCCGGCAAGACGACGCTGCTGAACCTGCTCACCGGCGTGCTCGCCCCCGACAGCGGCAGCATCCGCCTCGGCGCCAACCTCGAAGCGGTGACCCTTGATCAGCAGCGGGAAAGCCTCGATCCCGACGTGAGCCTGTGGGACGCGCTGACCGGCGGCGGCGGCGACACGGTGTTCGTCGCCGGCCGTCCGCGGCATGTGGTTGGCTACATGAAGGACTTCCTCTTCGCCCCCGAGCAGGCGCGCCAGCCCATCGGCTCGCTGTCCGGCGGCGAGCGCGGCCGGCTGATGCTGGCGCGCGCGCTCGCTCGCCCGTCCAATCTCCTGGTCCTCGACGAGCCGACCAACGATCTTGACTTGGAAACGCTCGATCTGTTCCAGGAGATCCTCGCCGACTATGCCGGCACCGTTCTCCTCGTCAGTCACGACCGCGACTTCCTCGACCGTGTCGTCACCTCGGTGATCGCCTCGAACGGCGACGGCCGCTGGACCGAGTATGCCGGGGGCTACACCGACATGACCCGCCAGCGCCAGCCGGCTCCGGCCGCCGCGCCGCGCGCCGCCGCACGGTTGCCGCGCGCGAAGACCGAAACGCCCGAGCCGGTTGCCGCGCCGAAGCGCAAGCTTTCGTTCAAGGAGATGCACGCGCGGAAGACCCTGCCGGTGCGGATGGCCGAGCTGGAGACGGAGATCGCCCGCCTGCGGGCGGTGCTCGCCGACCCCGAGCTCTACGCCCGCGACCGCGACGCCTTCGCCGAGGCCGCCGCCCGCCTCGACGACGCCACCACCGAGCTCGCCAAGGCCGAAGACGAATGGCTCGCCCTGGAGCTGCTGAACGAGGAGCTGCAGCGGCGATAACCGAGCCCGGCCTGCGCGTTCCCAGGGTCCTGGGAAGCGCGCCATCACCACCATCCGCAGTCGACGGGATCGTCCCTGTCGTGTTGCGTCATCGATCAGGCTGGATCGACAAAGGCGACCGGGCGTGACCACTGCACCAGGACGACGCACCCGTCCTCCGACCAGACGGAATGTTCGTATCCGGCGGGGTTGAGGACGAGCGTTCCGGCCGAGTATCGGCCGCGCTCGTCCGACTGGCTGCCGTCGAGGACCAGCACGGTTTCCAGCCCGGTGTGGCGATGGCGGGCGACGCGCGCGCCGGGTGCGTAGCGAAGCAGGCCGATCGCCGGCTCGCCGGCAACCAGACGGCAGATCTCGATGCCTTCGGCGAACGGCTCGAACACACGCTCCCGCCAACCGCCGTTGATCAGGTCCGGCAGCGCCAGCGGGTCAGCCATCGAGGGCCGCCAGGATCTCCGCGGTGCTGGCCGTCCAGCCGACGATCGCGCCCTGCGCCCGGATCATGTCGAGGGTTGCCTGCTTGAACGCCGGGACGTAGCTCTCGGTCGCGTCCGCCGCGAGCAGGCACTCGTAACCCCGGTCATTCGCCTCGCGCATCGTGGTCTGCACGCAGACTTCCGTGGTGACCCCGGCGAAGACGAGTTGGCGCAGGCCGCGGTCGCGGAGAACGGCCCCGAAATCGGTGGCGAAGAAGGCGCCCTTGCCCGGCTTGTCGATCACCGGCTCCCCGGCCAGCGGCGCCAGCTCGGCGATGATCTCGGCGCCCGGCTCCCCGGCGATCAGGATCCGGCCCATCGGGCCCGGATCGCCGATGCGCAGCTTCGGCGCTCCCCGGTTGCGCTTGGCGGGCGGACAGTCGGACAGGTCGGGACGGTGGCATTCCCGCGTGTGGATCACCGGCAAACGGGCGGCACGGAAGCCGTCCAACAGGCGGCGCACCGTCGGCACGATCGCCTGCAGCCGCCGCACGTCGTTGCCCAGGCTCTCGCCGAAGCCGCCTGGCTCGACGAAGTCCCGCTGCATGTCGATGACGACGAGGCCGAGAGCGGTCGTGTCGAGGTCCAGGGGGAACGGCTGGGCCGCGAGCATCGGCATCAGGCGTGTCCCGCCATGTGGCGGCCGATCTCCGCCACGTCGGCCTGGGCGATCGGTGTTTCGTAGGCGATCCGGCCTTCGGACATCACCAGCACCCGGTCGGCGAGCTCCAGGATCTCGTCGAGGTCCTCGCTCATCAGCAGCACGGCGGTGCCAACATTGCGGGCCGCCATGATCCGCCCCCGGATCTCGGCGACCGCAGAAAAGTCGAGACCGAAGCAGGGGTTGGAGATGATCAGCAGGTCGACCTCGCCGGTCAACTCGCGAGCCAGCACGGCGCGTTGCACATTGCCGCCGGACAGCGACGCGATCGGGCTGTCCAGTGACGCCGTCTTGACCTTGAACGCGGCCACGAGGTCCGCCGCACGACGGGTCATGCCGCGACCGTCGAGCCAGAAGCGGGTGCCCCGGCCGTTCACGTCGAAGGTGCGAAACGCCAGATTCTCGAACACCGCCATCCTCGGCGCACAGGCGTTGTGCAACGGCTCCTCGGGCAGGTAGCGCACACAGTGGACGCGGGCTTCGCGACGGCTGGCGCCGAACCGCGCGCCTTTGACGCGAATGTCGCCGGCCTCGCGGGGGCGCTGACCGGCGAGAATCTCCATCAGTTCCATCTGCCCGTTGCCCGAGACACCGGCGACGCCGACGATCTCGCCCGCCCGCACTTCCAGCCGGTCGATGGCGATGGGCTTCAGGCCGGACCGGTCGAGGGCGCGGACGCCGGCCATGGCGAGAACCGGCTCGCCCGGCGTCCCGACGCGGTCGGCCGGTCGGGCCGCGATCTCGGCCCCCACCATCATCGCCGCCATGTCGGCGTGGGTGAGGTCGCCGACCCGTCCGCCGCCGGCATGCCGGCCGCGGCGCAGCACCGACACCTCGTCGGCGAACGCGGTCACCTCCCGGAACTTGTGGGTGATCATCAGCACGGTCAGCACGCCGGACTGCGTCAGTCCGCGCACCAGGCCGAGAACCTCGTCGGCTTCCGCCGGCGTCAGCACAGACGTCGGCTCGTCGAGAATCAGGAAGCGGCGGCCGAGATAGAGCTGCTTCAGGATCTCGAGCTTCTGCTTCTCGCCGGCCGCCAGCCGCGTCACCGGCCGGTCCAGCGGCACCGCGAACGGCATCGTCTCCATGAACGCCGAAATCGCCTTGCGTTCGCGCCGCCAGTCGATGACGGCCGGGGCGTCCTCCCGGCTGATCACCAGGTTCTCGGCTGCGGTCAGCGACGGCACCAGCGTGAAGTGCTGGTAGACCATTCCAAGGCCCATCGCGTGGGCGGCGCGCGGATCGGGGATGTCGACCTCGCGGTCGCCGACGATGATCTGGCCCTCCGTCGCGCGGTAGAAGCCCATGATGCACTTCACCAGCGTCGACTTGCCGGCGCCGTTCTCGCCGAGCAGCGCGTGGAAGCTGCCGGGCCGCACCGCGATCGAGACGTCGTCGAGGGCGGTGAACGCGCCGAAGTGCATGGTCATGCCGACCGTTTCGACGCCGAGCGCGCCTACAGGTGCCACAGCTGTATGCGCGGCGGGGGTCACGGCAGCTGGCTCGTGAACGTCGCGCTGTCGGACACCGCGCCGAACACGCCACCCTGCATCTTGATCATCTTGATCGCGGCCGCGTGGTTTCCGCGGTCGGTGGCGCCGCAGCAGTCCTCCAGAAGCAGGCACTCGAAGCCGCGGTCGTTCGCTTCGCGCATGGTCGTGTGGACGCAGACGTCGGTGGTGATGCCGGTGAGCACGATGTTGGCGATGCCGCGGGTCCGCAGCAGCAGTTCGAGGTCGGTGGCGCAGAACGAGCCCTTGCCCGGCTTGTCGATGATCGGTTCGCCGTCTGCCGGCGCCAGCTCCGGGATGATCTCCCAGCCCGGTTCGCCGCGCACCAGAATGCGGCCGCAGGGGCCGGGATCGCCGATGCCGGCGCCAATCCGCTGCGAGCGCCAGCGCTTGTTGGCGGGCAGGTCGGCGAGGTCGGGCCGGTGTCCCTCGCGGGTGTGGATGATGTGATAGCCCTTGGCGCGCATCGCCGCGAGCACGGTGCGGATCGGCTCGATCGGCGCGCGTGTCAGGCCGAGATCGTAGCCCATGCTGTCCACGTAGCCGCCCTCGCCGCAGAAGTCGGTCTGCATATCGATGACGATCAGGGTCGTGTTGTCCGGCCGCAGGTTGCCGTTCCACGGCCAAGGGTACGGATCGGCGTCGATCGTGCGTGTATGACCTCCACTCACCGAATGCCTCCTATCGGGTGATCGAGAGTTCGCCGGGAGCACCCGCCATGGCACGGGTCGGCGACGAGGTGGCGATCAGCAGGCCGAGGGTCAGCACGTAGGGTGCGGCGTAGAACAGGTAGTAGCCCTGGCTGACACCCACCGACTGCAGCGCCGGACCCAGCGCGCCGGCGCCGCCGAACAACAGGGCCGCCCAAAAACAGGACACCGGTTTCCAGCGGGCGAAGATCACCAGCGCCACGGCCATCAGACCCTGGCCCGAGGAAATCCCCTCGTTCCAGCTGCCGGGGTAGTACAGGGAAAGGTAGGCCCCGCCGATCCCGGCCAGCGCGCCGCCCGCGGCCGTCGCCAAGACGCGTACGGCGTTCGGCCTGAGGCCCATGGCGCGTGCCGCGTCGGTGCTGTCGCCGACGACGCGGACCACCAGGCCGACGCGCGTGCTGCGGAACATCCAAGCCATCGCGATCGCCAGCGCGGCGCCGATCAGGAACAGGGCATTGACCTTGAGTGCCGCCTGCACCTGCGGCAGGTCGGACCACCAGCCGAGGCCGATGGCCGGGAGGTCGGGGGCCACCGGCTGGATGTACGGCTTGCCGAAGAAGAACGCGAGACCGATGCCGAGCAGCATCAGCGCGATGCCGATGGCGATGTCGTTCACGCGCGGCAACGAGCAGAGAAAGCCGTGGACGAGGCCGAACACCGCGCCCGCCATCGACGCCGCGCCGACCCCGGCCCAGGCCGAGCCGGTCTCGAAGGCGACGGCGTAGCCGGCCATGGCGCCGAACACCAGCGTCCCTTCGAGGCCGAGGTTGATCCGGCCGGAGCGCTCGGTCAGGCATTCGCCGAGGCTGACGAACAGGAACGGCGTCGACACCCGGATGGCACCGCCGAGGATGGCGAGGGGCACGCCCCACAGGCCGATGTCGGTGTCGCTCACCGGGCGCTCCAGCGTTCGGGCGTGAAGATCCGGAGGCGGCCGTAAACGGTTTCGCTGACCAGGATGGCGACGAAGACGAACCCTTGAAGCACCAGCACCGTCGCATCGGGCAGCTCCATGCGGCGCTGCACCAGACCCGAGGAGGCCTGGAAGCCGGCGAGGAGGATGGCGACCGGAATGATCGCCAAGGGATGGTGGCGGGCGAGGAATGCCACGAGGATGCCGGCGTAGCCGTAACCGGCGGCCAGCGAGGCGTTGGCCGAGCCGTGCACCGCCGCGACCTCGAAGGCACCGGCCAAGCCGGCAGAGGCGCCGCCGAGCGCCGTGAACCCGACGATCAGCCGGCCGACCGGCAGGCCCTGGATCTGCGCGGCGCGGACATTGCCGCCGGCGATGCGGGCGGCGAACCCCCAGGTCGTCCGGTCGATCAGCACCCACGAGATCAGGCACGCGGCGATCCCGGCGGCGAGGCCCCAGTGCACGTCCAGGCCGGGCAGGGTGCCGACCAGGAGGGCGGGATCCAGTGGCGCCGTGGACGGCTTGTTGAGGCTCGCCGGATCGCGCAGCGGCCCCTCGACCAGGTGGTTCATCAGGGCGACGGCGATGTAGGCCATCAACAGGCTGGCGATGGTCTCGTTGACTCCCCGGCGGTGACGCAATGCGCCAACGGCGCCGATCCACAGCGCTCCGGCAAGGGCGCCGGCGGCGATCAGCAGCGGGATCCCGAGCGGCCCCGGCACGCCGCTCAACGCCGCTCCTGCGGCGGCGGCGGCGACGCCGCCCAGCACGACCGCTCCCTCGCCGCCGATCACGATCAGGCCGAGGCGCGCCGGCAAGGCGACGCACAGCGCGGCAAGCAGCAGCGGCGCCGCACGGATCAGCGTGTTCTGCAACGAGAAGGCCGAACCGAACCCGCCCTTGTAGACCAGTCCGTAGAACTCGACCGGTGATTTGCCGAGCGCCAACAGGAAGAGGCCGAAGGCCAACAATCCGGCCGCGAGCGCCGCCACGGGCAGGGCCACGGCCTCCGCACGCCGCGCCATCCGGGCGAGCCACCCGGGGGCCGGACCGAGGTCCATGGTCGACCCGGCGAGCGCCGATGCCGCCTGATCCGTCATCGCGTTGCTGCCGGCGGTGCGATCACGACGTCGAGCCGATCACGCCTTCGACCAGGTAGTCCATGCTCTCGAGCGCCACGTCGGTTTCTTCGAAGGCCTGGCCGGCCGTGGCGATCGTGTTGCCGCGGTTGTCGGACAGCGGACCCTTGATGACCGCGAAGCCGCCTTTGAGGATGTCCGCTTTCGTCGCCTCGAACTGCCTGCGGCCGGCATCGGACACGGCCGGCCCGAGGTCGCTCATCTTCACGAACCCGTCGGCGAGGCCGCCGCGCACGAAGTTGTCGATGGTGCCGCCCGCCTTCACGGTCTCGACCATCCCGGTATAGACCTTCGCCCAGTTCCACTCGGCGCCGGTCAGATACTTGTCGGGCGCCAGGGTGCTCTGGTTGGCGTGGTAGCCGCAGATGAAGCAGTCGCGGGCCGCGGCGGTCTCGACCACCACCTTCGGGCCGTCGACGTGACAGGTGATCACGTCGATGCCCCGGTCGGCGAGGGCGTTGGTCGCCTCGGCCTCCTTCACCGCCAGCGACCATTCGCCGGTGAAGATGACCTGACAGGTGATGTCCGGATCGACGGCGCGGGCGCCGAGCAGATACGAGTTGACGTTAAGCAGCACCTGCGGGATCGGCTTGGCGGCGACGAAGCCGATCTTCTTGGATTTCGTGGCATGGCCGGCCGCGATGCCGTTGAGGTACTGGCCCATGCCAATGTAGCCGAAGTAGGAACCGACGTTTGTCGGATGCTTGCCCTGCTGCCACAGGCCGCCGCAGTGCTGGAATCGCAGGTTCGGATACTTCGGCGCCACCGTCAGGATGTGCGGGTCGAAATAGCCGAACGAGGTCGGGAACAGCAGCGTCGCACCGTCGAAGTTGATCATGCTCTCCATCGACTTCTGCACGGCGATGGTCTCCGGCACGTTTTCCTCTTCCACGACGGAGACGCCTGCCAGCAGCTTGACGGCGGCGGCGCCTTCCGCGTGGGCCTGGTTGTAGCCGTAGTCGTCCTTCGGCCCGACGTAAAGGAAGCCGACGCTGAGATCGCCGGCCAGCGCCCGCGTCAGCGGCAGTGCGCCGAACGCGGCGAGACCGGCGGCGCCGGCGGAAGCTTTCAGGACGCGGCGGCGCGACGGTCTCTGGAACTCTGACATCGGCGGCTCCCCTCTGTGAACGGCGGTCGGTTGCCGGCTGCATCCCCGCCGTTCGGATCGGTCATGGCCGTCACTTGAGCGCAGCGGAGCGTTTGTGCATACTGCTGGTTTCGCAGCAGAGTGCTGCACGAATTGCAGCAGTGCGGCCGGTCGGCCTCGATGAAACACCTGGTCACGCTCCACTACATCGATGCCATCGCGCGCGCCGGCTCGATCCGCAAGGCGGCGGAAACCCTGGCGATCACCTCGACGGCGCTGAACCGGCGCATCCTCGCCATGGAGCAGGAGCTCGGTGTTCCGATCTTCGAGCGTCTGCCCCGCGGCGTCCGGCTGTCGACGGCCGGCGAGATCCTGATCAACCACATCCGCCGCCACCTCTCCGACTTGGAGCAGGTGAAGAGCCAGATCGCCGACCTGTCGGGCGTGCGCCGCGGCCATGTGTCGATCGCCTGCAGCCAGGCCCTGCTGCCCCACTTCCTGCCCGAGCAGATTTCGATCTACCGCATCGAGCATCCGGCGGTGACGTTCAGCGTCCATCTTCGCGACCGCGCCGCCGCGGAGCAGGCGCTGGCCGACCACACCGCCGATCTGGCGCTGGTGTTCGAGCCGGTGCGGATGTCGGACTTCCAGACGCTGCTGACCGTGCGCCAGCCCGTGCACGCGGTGATGGCGCCAACCCATCCGCTGGCCGAGCGCAAGACGGTGCGCCTTCGCGACTGTCTCGCCTTTCCGGTGGCGCTGCCGACGGCACCCTACGGCGTTCGTGACCTGCTCGAAGCCGCGGTCCGCCGGACGTCCCTGTCCCGGACGTCCCTGTCATTGCGTCCGGCGGTGGAGTCGGACAGTTTCGAATTCCTGCGGCAGCACGCGCTGGCCGAGGGCATTCTCACCTTCCAGATCCCCATCGGCCTGCCGGCGACGTCCGAATGGCGGACCGGAGTGAGCCGTCCCCTGGACGGGCGCGACGTGCCGCCGGGCATCCTCTACCTCGGCCAGCTTCGAGGCCGCACCCTGCCCGTCGCCGCGGCGCGCTTCGCGCAACAGATGCAGAACGCCTTCGTCCAACGCTTCGACTGCGTCTGAACAGCCCCTGCCAATTCTCTGTCCAAGCCGGGTCTTACCGGAAAGGGCCTCCGGCAAATCCAGGGCGGTTCGTTTCCTCGGCAGTGCGGTGCGACTTCATGCCAAAAAGGGATTGATCAGGTCGGACCGCTTCCAGGGGGCGGATCAACGCGTTGCCCGCTAGA
>CAZBWP010000067.1:0-10964 GCA_964495295.1 uncultured Rhodospirillaceae bacterium
TGTTCATGTTCCGTACCCCATGCGTCGGCGGCGATCGCACACTCTTTGCGTCCCCAACGCCGGACATAATCATGCGTTGACAATTAGAAACGTTTATATCCTTAAAAGGCGATAATATCTACAAAAACCCAGTAGAATACGGAGACGTTGCATCCGAATCAGCGACGAAAAAATCAACAGACGCGGGCAAGAAGGGCGCCTCTTCCACCCAAGCGGGGCGGAATTCTTGGTGCCGGAGGCGAAACGAACCGGTGTCGCCCGCACCATTCGCGGGGCGCTACAGGCGGGCGTGGAGGATTTCGGCGATCTCCGGGTCGGTGAGGACCAGCGGGTTGGTCTGCATGCTGCTGCCGCGGCTCGCGGCGACGACGCGGTCGATGTCGGCCTCGGTCATGCCGAAGCTCCCCAGCCGCGGCAGGCCCAGGCGCTCGGTCCAGGCGGCCAGCGTCTCGATCAGCGACCGCCGGGTGTCGCCATAGTCCACGTCGGGGCCGGAGAGCAGATCGCCGACGCGGGCGTACTTGACCAGCGCCGGGCTGTCGGGGTCGCGGTCCTCCAAGGCCTGGATGTTGACCGCCGTCGCCGCCGCCACCAGCGTGCCGCAACAGGCGCCGTGGGGGATCGGGAAGAAGGCGCCGAGCGGCGAGGCGAGGCCGTGCACCGAGCCGAGCCCGGTCTGCGCCAGGCAGATGCCGGAGATCAGCGCGGCATAGGCCATGCCGCTCCGCCCCGCCACGGCCGCCGCATCGTCGCCGCCCTGCCACGCCGCGAAGAAGCCCGCGTGAAACGCCTCCAGGCCGGACCAGGCGAGCGCGTCGGTGACAGGGTTGGCCTTGATCGAGACGTAGGATTCCAGGAGCTGGGTGAAGGCGTCCATGCCGTTGGCGGCGATCACCGCGGGCGGACAGGTGGCCAACAGCTCGGGATCGACGACGGCGACACGGGCGACGAGCTGCTCGTCGCGGAACGATTTCTTGAAGCCGTCCGGCCCCTGGCGGCTGAGCACCGCGTTCTTGGTCGCCTCGCTGCCGGTGCCGGCGGTGGTGGGCACGGCGACGAACGGCACGGAGGGGCCTTCGTAGGGCGCCTCGATGCCGAGCCCCTCCAGGTGGCGGGCCACCGATTCGCCGTGCGGCAGCATGCCGGCGATCGCCTTGGCGGCGTCGAGCGCGCTGCCGCCGCCGATGCCGATGACCACGTCGACGCCGCTCTCGGCATACTCGGCGACGGCGCGATCCACCAGATCCGGCGACGGCTCGCCCTCGACGACCACATCGGACCAGGCGACGCCGGCTTTGGCGAGGCCGTCGAGCAGCCGCTGCCAGTGGGCCGTCGCCCGAAACGAGCGGGCACCGGTGACGATGAGCGCGCGCCGCCCGAACGCCGCCGCCTCGGCCGGCACGCGATCGACGCTGCCGGCGCCGAAGACGATGCGCGGCAGCCGGGCGATGCCGAACGGCCGGATCGGCAACATCGCTCAGGCCTCCGGCAACAGGCCGGTGTAGGGGATGCCCTGGCGCGGCTCGGCCATCATCCCGGCGACCGCGTCGCGCCAGGCAAGGTAATGGGCAGTCTGCTTGTGCGCCGCCGCGTCGTCGGCCGTGGCGTAGGCCTCGTAGAGGACGAAGCGCGTCGGCTCGCCGGGATCCTGCAGGACATCGAACCGGCGGTTGCCCGGCTCGGCGATGGAGCCCTCGTGGTTCTTCCGCGTCGCCGCGATGAAGGCGTCGACACTCTCCGGCTTCACGGAAACCTTGACGATGGTGACGTGCATCGCGTTCCCTCCTTCGCCCGATTCAGGCGATCTTGCCGAGGGTGCCGCGCGGCCGTCAAGCGGCGGCGATGGAAATGGCCGTCCATGAAGCTGTCCGACTTCGATTTTCCGCTGCCGGAGGGGCAGATCGCCCAGCGCCCCGCGGTGCCGCGCGACGCCGCCCGGCTGTTGCGGGTGACCGGGGGGGGCCTCGCCGACCTGGGCGTGCGCGACCTGCCGGCGGAGTTGCGACCGGGGGACCTGCTGGTGGTCAACGACACGGCGGTGATCCCGGCCCGGCTGTTCGGCCACCGCCGCGACGTCGCCATCGAGGTGACGCTGCTGGAAGAGCAGGCGCCTGGACGGTGGCGGGCCCTGGCGAAGAAGGCGAAGCGGCTTCGCCCCGGCGACACGATCACGTTTGCCGACGATTTCGCCTGCACGGTCGCGGCCAAGCACGCCGACGGCGCCGTCGATCTCGCCTTCGATCGCGCCGGCGCGGCGCTGGCGGCGGCGCTGGAGCGCCACGGCGCCGCCCCCCTGCCCCCCTACATCCGCCGCGACGGACCGGACGCGCGCGACCGCGCCGACTATCAGACACTGTTCGCCGCCCGACCCGGCGCCATCGCCGCGCCCACCGCCGGCCTGCACTTCACGCCGGCGCTGCTGGCGGCGCTGGCGGCGCGCGGCGTCGAGCGGGCGACGGTGACGCTGCACGTCGGCGCCGGCACGTTCCTGCCGGTGAAGAGCGAGACGGTCGCCGGCCACGTGATGCACGCCGAGCGGGGCGAGATCGGCGCGGACGCGGCGCAGGCGATGGAGACCGCGCGGCGGACCGGCGGGCGCATCGTCGCCGTCGGCACCACGGTGCTGCGGCTGTTGGAGACGGCGGCGGCGGACACCGGCCGGGTGCGGCCGTGGCAGGGCGCCACCGACCTGTTCCTGGTGCCCGGCCATCGCTTCCGCACCGCCGACCTGCTGCTCACCAACTTCCACCTGCCGCGCTCGACCCTGTTCATGCTGGTCTGCGCCTTCGCCGGAACGGAGCGCATGCGGCGCGCCTATGCGCACGCGGTGGCGGCCGGGTACCGCTTCTACTCCTATGGCGACGCCTGCCTGCTCGACCGGAGCGACGCGGCGTGAGCGGCTTCGGCTTCCGCCTGCTCGCAACGGACGGTGCGGCCCGCCGCGGCCGGATCGAGACCGCGCACGGTCCGGTCGAAACGCCGGCATTCATGCCCGTCGGCACGGCGGCGACGGTCAAGGCGCTCCGGCCCGACATGGTCGCGGCGACCGGCGCCGAGATGATCCTCGCCAACACCTATCACCTGATGCTCCGCCCCGGCGCCGACCGGATCGAACGGCTGGGCGGCCTGCACCGGTTCATGCAGTGGCCGGGGCCGATCCTCACCGATTCGGGCGGTTTCCAGGTGATGTCGCTGGCCGAGCTCCGGACGATCAGCGAGGATGGGGTCTTCTTTCGCTCGCACATCGACGGCAGCCGCCACCACCTGACGCCGCGCACCGCCGTCCAGATCCAGCACAAGCTCGACGCCACCGTCACCATGGTTCTCGATGAGTGCACGTCGTTCCCGGCGACGCCCGAGGCGGCGGCGGAGTCCATGCGCCGGTCGATGCGCTGGGCGGCCCGCTGCAAGGCGGCATTCATCGAACGTGCGGGCTATGGCCTGTTCGGCATCGTCCAGGGCGGTGTTCATCCCGACCTGCGCGCCGAGTCGGCGGCGGCGCTGATCGCCATCGGCTTCGATGGCTACGCCGTCGGCGGCCTTGCCATCGGCGAGGGACAGGACACCACCTTCGCCGTGCTCGACGCGACGACGCCGCACCTGCCCGCCGACCGGCCGCGCTACCTGATGGGGGTCGGCAAGCCCGACGATATCGTCGGTGCGGTCGCCCGCGGCATCGACATGTTCGACTGCGTGCTGCCGACACGCTCGGGGCGTACCGGCCAGGCGTTCACCCGGCGCGGCGCCGTCAACCTGGACAACGCCCGCCACGCCGACGATCCGCGGCCGCTGGACGAGGCGTGCCGCTGCCCGGCCTGCCGGTCGTTCAGCCGCGCCTACCTGCACCACCTGGTCCGCGCCAAGGAGATGCTGGGCGCGATTCTGCTGACCCAGCACAACCTGACCTATTACCAGGACCTGATGGCCGGCCTGCGGGGCGCCATCGCCGAGGGCCGGTTTGCCGCCTTCGTCCAGGAGTTTCACGCGGTCCGCGCCGCCGGCGACATCGCGCCGTCCTGACCCCGGCACCGGCGCATTGCCTCGCTTGGGGCAGACCGATACCGTTTGCAGTGGTTCTGACGGAGCGCGACGGGAGGGAGCCGACGGTCCATGACGGGCAGGGCGTCGTTCACCCGGCAACTGGTGCTGGCCGCTCTCGGCGGGGTCGGCGGGGCGGCGATCGGCCTGTGGCTGGCCGACCGCGCCGACCTGCCGGCGGATCCGCACGGTCTTGTCGGCATTGCCGCCGGCGCCGCGGTCGGCTTTCTGCTGGCCTATGGCGCCGCCTGGCTCGGCGCCCCCCGCGACGACCCGGCAGCCGAAGCCGCGCCCGCAGCGGCGCCGTCGCCGTTGGGCCAGCGGCCCAAGGTATCGGCCGACGAGAGAGCCGATGTCGCGTCGGCGGCAGCGGCGGACGAACCGGCTGAGATCGAGGCGCTGCTGGCGGAAAGCCGCCGCCTCGCCGCCGACGGACGGGCCCGCGCGGCGTTGGCGGCCGCCAAGGAGGCCGCCGATCTCTGCGTCGGCCTGGCCGAGCGGGAGCCTGAACGCCACCGGCCGACCCTCGCCGCCGCGCTGGACGACCTGGCCGCGCGACTCGTCGGTCTCGACCGGCACCGGGAGGCCGGCGCGGCGCTGGCGGCAAGCGCCGGGATCTGGCGGGACCTGGCGGCGCACCTGTCCGGCCGTTACCGGCTCGAGCACGGCCGCACCCTGATCGCCCTGTCGCGCATCCAGGCGCAGGCGGGCGAGGCGGAGTTGGCCCTGGCAAGCGCGGACGAGGCCGTGTCCACCCTCAGGCTGGCGGCCGGGGACCTCGGCCCCGAGGCGGCGGCGCCGCTCGCCGAAGCGCTCGCCTGGATCACGCCCTTGCTCGTCGCCGCGGGCCGCAAGGCCCTGGCCTCTGACCTCGGACGGTCCGGCCTGGACCTCATGCGGATGCTTCCGCCCGAGAGTCGGGCGGGCCTCGGGACGGCGCATGCCGCCCTCGCCGCCATCGTCGGCGAGCTCCAGGCCGCCGCCGGAGAGGAAAGCGAGGGACTCGCCGCCACCGAAGAGGCCGCCGCCGTGTACCGCACGCTGGCGACGACGGAGCCCGCCGCCTATGGCCCGACGCTGGCAGCGACGCTGCAAACCCTGGCGCGGCGCCTTGCCGCCGGCAAACGCACGGACGACGCCCTGGCCGCCGCGCGGGAGGCGGTCGATCTGCGCCGCCAGACCAGCGGCCGTGCCGCGGGGGACGGGCGCGCGGACGTGGCGTGGTCCCGGGCGGCGGACCTGGCGGCAGCCTTGACCACCCTTGCCAACATGGCGGCGGTCGCCGGCGACCATGAGACGGCGCTCGCCGCCTCGGCCGAGGCGCTGGCGACGCTGACGCCGCTCTACCATGCCAGACCCCGGACCCACGCGGCCGCGGTGTCGGCGACCATCAGCCTCTATCAGCGGACGTGCCGGGCGCTCGATCGGGCGCCGGACGCGGGGCTGCTGGATGCCATGCGCAGCGAGCCGGTGGCGGCGGCGCGGTAAGTCACCGGGGCAATCGACGATTTGATCGCCGCGCCGGGGCACGGTAGACTCGAGGTCCCGGTTCGAGAGACGGAAGGGAACGCCATGCGCACGCTGCTCTATGGTCTCGGAGGGCTGGTCGTCGTCGTGATCGGCATCGCCCTTCTGGTGCCGCAGTTTCTCGACTTCAACCAGTACAAGCCGGAGATCGCCGCCCAGGTGAAGGCCGCGACCGGCCGTGATCTGACCATCGACGGCGACATCTCGCTCACCATCCTGCCGTCGGTGGCGCTGGTCGTCGCCGACGTGCGGCTGGCCAACGCCCCGGGCGGCGTCGCCGACGACATGGCGCGGGTGCGGGAGGCGCAGGTGGATGTTGCCCTGTTGCCGCTGCTCCGCGGCCGCTACGAGGTGAGCCGCGTCCGACTGGTGGAGCCGGAGATCGCGCTGGAGGTGCTGGCCGACGGCCGCGCCAACTGGGAGTTCACTCCGCCCGCCGACCCCGCCCCGCCAACCGGCGCGACGGAGAGTGAGCGGGCCGGGGAGACGACGGACGAGACGTCCGGGGAGACGACGAACGAGACGTCCGGCGAGACGGCCGAACCATCGGAGCCGCCGGCCAATGGCGGTGGCGAGTCGCCGCTGGCGGTGAGCGTCGAGAACTTCGAGATCGAGAACGGCAGCATCATCTATCGCGACCTGCCGGCGGGAACCGACGAACGCATCGACAACATCGACGCGACCATTCGTCTCGCATCGCTGGACGGCCCCGTCGACAGCCGTGGCCGCCTGACCGTCCGCGGCGTCGCCACCGGCTTCGATTTCAGTCTCGGCAACATCCGCGAGCGGACGCTGGTGCCGGTCAGGCTCCGGTTGTTCGACGAGGACGGCGGCTTCAAGTCGGAGTTGCGGGGACATGTCTCCGATCTGCCGGGCAATCCGCGGGTCCAGGGCGACCTCACCGCCGAAGGGGACATTCTCGCCTCGGTGATCCAGTCCGTGGCACCCCAGGACCTGCCGGGCTTCCTCGCGCAGCCCTTCAACCTCGCCGGCAAGATCGACGCGTCGCCCGACGGCGCCAAGCTCGAGTCGCTGACCATGACGCTGGGCGAAACGGCCGCCAGCGGAAGTCTCGCCGCCACCCTGGACGCCATCCCGGCGGTGACCGCTCAGCTTGCCGTCGGCACCATCGATCTGGATACCTGGTTGTCGATGCCGACGGTGCGACCCGCCGGCGGCGCTGCCGCCTCGGTCAGCCCGCCAGCGGCGGGAACGCGCGACGCCGAGCCCCAAGGGAGCGAGACTCAGGGGACCAAGACCGCGGGGACCAAGGCCGCGGCGGCGGCCGAGCCGGGGGCGCTGCTGCCGACAGACCTGACGGCCGAGGTGACGGTGTCGGTGGAAGCCGTCGCATTCCGTGGCAAGTCGCTCCACAAGATCCAGGCCGCCGCCACCCTCGCCCAGGGCGAGGTGACGATCAGCCAGCTCTCGGCGCTGCTGCCCGGCGGCGCCGATGCCGCCCTTTTCGGATTTCTCAACGCCGCCGACGGCCAGGCTCGGTTCGAGGGCCAGTTCGACGCGCGGGCGACGGACCTTTCCGGCTTGCTGGCGTGGCTCGGGGTGGAGGTGCAGGGCACGCCGGTCGCACGGCTGCGCTCGCTGACCGCCAAGACGGCGCTGATCGCGACGCCGGACCGCGTCGAGACGCGCAACCTGGACATCCAGATCGACCGCTCGCACATCACCGGCGCGCTCGCGGCGGCGCTCGGCGAGACGACCCGCATCGAGGCCGACCTCGCGGTCGACCGCGTCAACCTCGACGATCTCCTGGCGGCCCCGGCGACGGGCGGCGAAGCCGTCGCCCCGGCGAGCCGCCCGACGGACACGCCACCGACGGGCACGCCAGCCCCGGTCGCCGCGGTCACCGTGCCGGCCGCCGGAGCAGAGAACGCGCGCCCGCTCGACACGCTGGACGCCGACATCAAGCTGCGCGTCGGCACGGCGACGTGGCGCGGCGAGCCGATCGAGGACATTCGCTTCGACGGCGCGTTGCAGGGCGGCGACCTGACCATCCGGGACGCAAGGGTCGGCAGCCTGGCGCGGACCAGCGCCCAGGTCAGCGGCACCGTGCTCGATCCGGCCGGCGCGCTGCGCCTGCGGGATCTGAACGTGAGTGCGTCGGTGCCGGAACCGGAGCGCCTCGCCCGCCTGTTCGATGCGACGGTGCCGCCCGAAGTGGCAGCTCTGGGCGCGATCACCGCCCGCGGCGTCGTCAACGGCGCCCCGTCGGCGCCGACCGTCGACCTGACGGTGGAAGCGGCCGGCACCCGGATTCGCGCGGCGGGGACGGCCGACCTGACGGCGGAGGCCGCGGCCGACATGACGTTCGACGGCTCGGTCGACATCGCGTCCGACACTATCGGCCGGCTAATCGCCGCCGTTTCCCAGGACTACCGGCCCACCGGCCCGCTCGGCGCCACCGACATCAGCGCCACGGTCAAGAGCCTGCCGGGGCGACTGGATCTCACCGACATCAAGGGCGCCCTCGGCGGGGTCACGCTCGCCGGCACGCTCGCCATCGACCACGGCGGCGAACGGCCGTCGCTGCGCGCCGATCTGGTCGCCGGGACCCTGGTGGTCGACCGCTTCCTGCCGGCCAAGCGGGCCGCGGCGCTGCCCGTGCGGCTGGTCCCCGTGGCGTGGATGCCGACACCGACACGCCCGGCCGCCCGCTCGCCTTACATGCTGCCGGCGGCGATCAGCGAGCGCTGGTCGCGGGAGCCGATCGACGTCTCGGCGTTGCGCGACTTCGATGCCGACATCCGGCTGCGCGCCGATTCGCTGCAGTATGACCGCGTCGCACTCAGCGAGGCGGACATCACCGCGGCCCTGGCCGGTGGCGTCCTGTCCCTGCCGAGCATCAAGGGAACCCTGTTCGGCGGCGCGTTCCTGGCCGACGCCAACCTGGATGCCAGTGCCACGCCGACGTTCGCCCTGAATGTCGCGGCCGACAACGTCGATCTCGCCCGGGCGTCGGCCGGCGCCGGCGGGCGGGCAACGGTCAACAGCGTGCTGCAAGGCCGCGGCGCCAGCGAGGCGGAACTCATCGCCAGCCTCGCCGGCAACGGCACGCTCACGGTGCGCGGCCTCGACGTGAAGAGCGATCCGACGGCGATGCCGGTGCTCGGCCCGCTGCTCGGCGTCATCGTCGGTCCGGCCAGGATCCTGGACAACTCCCTCGGCGGCATCCTCGGTGCCATCGGCGGTGGCGGCGGGGATACCGGTGTCGCCGGGGCCTCGGGCAGCTTCGTCATCGCCAACGGCGTGCTCCGCTCCGATGACATCGCGTTCAACACCCCGGCCTATTCCGCGGCGGCGGCGGGGACGGTCGACCTGCCGCAGTGGATGATGGACGTATCGGGCTCGATCCGGCTCAGCCAGAACGTGACCGGCACGCTGCTGCGTGGCGTCAAGGAACTGCCGAAGGACATTCCCTTCCGCGCCTCCGGCGCGCCCGACAATCCGAAGGTCGACATCGACCTGAGCTCCATCACGTCGGTGACCATCCCGGGCCTCGACCAACTCAGGAAAACGAGCCCGGAAGCCGGCAAGATCCTGGACCGAATCATTCCCGGGCTCGGCGGCGGCAGCGCGCCCAGCGGCGGCGAAGCCCCCGGCGGTGGCGAGGCGCCCAGCGGTGGCGAGCCGAAGAAGCCGGAGAAGGTCCTGGAAGACACGCTGCGCGGCCTGTTCCGCTGAAGGCGAACGCGAATCGCACGGGGTTTCAGCCGTCTCCGCCGCTGCTGTGACAATTACGCTGCATCGCACAATTGCATTGCTGCAATGCGGCGGGAATCGTTGCGGCGTTAACCTGTTCCCCTTATTTGGCTGGTAAGCGTGGATCGGACGGCGGGCCGCCGTATCGATCACACCGGTCGGGAGGGTCCGTCACGAGGTTGTGGTCACCTTTTTCGAAGAGGATGCAACCATGAACGGATACGAGCGGAACAGCACCATATCGGCGGCCGGGCGGTCGCTTCGGGAGATTGCCCCGATCTCCGACCTGTCACCCGCCGAGATCAACGCCATGATCCACCGCGGCCGCGTCTTTCGGGCGGCGTGGATCGCGGAAGAGGCGAAGCGCATCATGCGCGCCTGGCTCAGCGTGATTCCGCGACGCAGGCACCTGCTGCCACGGGGCTTCAGCCGCTGGCAGACGCTGCCGCACTGACGGCAGCGGACCAGGAGTCCGGCGCCGGGGGCTCCCCGGAGCCGGGACGCATCGCCGCGTCGGTCAGAACACGGCGCCGCCGTTGTGCTGCGCGCGCGCCGGCCCCAGGCGCAACTGGTCGTGCTCGATGGCGAACACGTGGCTGTGGAGCATGGCAATCCACTGCCGACCTTCCTGGGTGAGTTCCAGGTAACCGAGCGCCTCGCCAATGTAGGGGCGAACCATCTGCCAGAAGAACGAGGGGTAGTTGTCGGCGAGATCGGCGGCGCTCTCGTAGCCGAGCGTCCGCGCCATGCCGGTCTCGACGAATTCGTAGTAGAGGGCGGTCAGCCGCTGCGGATAGTTGGGGTCGCCGAGCTGGCCGATCAGGTCGGCCGCCCGCACCAGACCGGCCTCCGCGTCGGCGTTGCCGCGATCGCTGTCCTCCGGGACCGGAAAGCGTGTCAGCTCGATCGCCCGGGCAACACGGTTCTCGTCGATGTAGGGCGCGTCGCCGAGCCGTTCGCGCGCATACATCTTGCCGCGATCCACGTGATACGGGGTCAGGAAGGCGTCGGACGCCCCGCGGGGCGCGTCGATCCGGTTGCCGGCGTCGTCGATCACATAGGATCCGTCCCGATCGCCGCGCAACGCGCCGCGCACATAGCCGATGTCGTGGGTCAACAGCGCCAGCGTATAGTGGAACCAGTCCTCCGGACCGAGCCGATGACGCAGGAATCGGCCACGGAAGATCTCCTGGCCGACCATCGTCACCATCACCGTGTGATAGGTGTTGTGATAGAGCGCGTCGCCGTTGGTGAGCAGTTCGACGATATGGCGGGCGTCGATGGCCGCCTTGGCACCGTAGAACTTGTCCTCCCCGTCGAACATCGACGCGTAATATCGGGAGAGGCGATCGGCCACCGCGTTGGCGGTAATCTCGGTCAAGTTGAGCATCACATCATCCGAAGTTGTTCGCTTCCCCCTATCCCACATGCTCGTACACCATCAAAACCGCAAAGAGAAGCAGCACGCCGCCGGTCAATGCCGAGATCAGCCGCTGCGTGCGCGGTCGCAGGAGGAAACGCCGCGCCTCCTTGGCCAGCCACGCCAGCGGCGCCTGCCAGGCGACGTTGATCAGCACCAGGGTCGCCGACAGCGTCATCAGTTGCGCCGTCACGTTGCCCTGGTCCACCCGCACGAAATTGGGAAAGAGCGCGAGAAACAGCACGATGACCTTCGGGTTGAG
>CAZBWP010000068.1:0-10901 GCA_964495295.1 uncultured Rhodospirillaceae bacterium
GCGGGCCGGCCGCGGCCCCAGCGGCCGGCCGCTGCGCAGCACCTCGGCCCAGACCAGCTCGCCCGACCCGGCGCCCAGGCTGTCGGCTGGGGCGACCACGAATTCCGACTTCTCGCGGCGGTTGATGGACTTGATGCGGCCATGGCCGTCGACACTGCGGAAGATGCCGAGCACCCGCGTCGGCGCCCCCGGCAGCCGGCGGATGACCCGGCCCTCGTAGACGCCGTCGCCGGCCGGATGCAGCCGCGCCAGCACCCGTTCGCCGGGTCCCAGGGCCGACCGGCTGCGCCGCTCGGGGGCCATGTAGATGCGCGGCGGCGCCTCGTCGGCGTCCCACGTCTGCGGCCGGGCCAGCAGTTCGCCGTCGGCATCCGGCCCGGTGATCACCAGCACGGCGACGGGGGGCAGGGCGGCCGGCTGGCTGAACCGGCGCTTGCCGGCGCGGCCGATCAGGCCCTCGTCCTCCAGCGTCCGCAGCAGGTCGCGCAGCGCCACCTTCTGGTCGGCATCGAGGCCGAAGGCGCGGGCAATCTCGCGCTTGCCGACCCGGCGATCGCTTTTCCGGACGAGTTCGAGCACGGCCTCCCGCGTCGGAAACGGCACCGGCGGCTTCGCATCTTGGTCGGCCATGTGTCGACGAGTCCCGGGACGCCCGAACCGGCGGCCTCAGCCCTTGCTTGCGGTGCGGGATCGCTTGGCCGGACTGCGGCCCGGCGACGATCCGTCGGCGGCGACCTTGGGCTTCGTCGCCTTCGCCGGCTTGCCGCGATCGGCACCGCCCTTGCCCGCCTTGCCGCCTGATCCCTTGCCGTCCCGCGCCGCCTTGGCCTCGAGGATCTCGATCGCCTTGGCGAGGTCGAGGCTGTCGGCCTCGACGCCCTTCGGCAGGGTGGCACGGAGGGCAGCGTGCTGCACGTAGGGGCCGTAGCGGCCGCTTTTCAGGGTGACGGGCTTGCCGCTCTTCGGATGATCGCCGAGGCTGCGGCCGGGCGGTGTGCGCTGCCGCGCGTCGGCGAGCAGGGCGACCGCCCGGTTGAGGCCGATGGTCAGCACGTCATCATCCCCCTTCAGCGAAACATAGGTTTCGCCGAGGCAGACGTAGGGGCCGTAGCGGCCGATGCCGGCGGTGATCGGCGCCTGCGTGTCCGGATCACGGCCGACCTCGCGCGGCAGCGACAAAAGCCCCAGCGCCCGGTCTAGGTCGATGCTGTCGGCGTCGACACCGCGCGGCAGCGACGCGCGCTTGGGTTTCGGCGCCTCCTCCTTGGCCTTGCCGCCCGCTTTCGCCTTGCCGCCCGCCTTGCCTTTGCTCTTGCCCTTGCCCTTGCTCTTCGCCGCCTCGGGGTCCGCTGGCGCGGCCTCGCCGAGCTGCACGTAGGGCCCGTAGGGGCCGTTGCGGAGCGTCACCGGCTGACCGGTCGTGGGATCCTCGCCGAGCAGTCGCGGGCCGCCGTTGAGGGTGGCGGCGGCGCCCTCGTCACCGCTCACCGGCACCAGCGGCCGGGTGTAGCGGCACTCGGGGTAGTTGGAACAGCCGATGAAGGCGCCGTAGCGGCCGATCTTCAGGCTCAGCTGCCCGTCCTTGCACGACGGACAGGCGCGCGGCTCCGCGCCCTCGCCCGCGTCCGGAAAGAAGTGCGGGCCGAGCAGGCGGTTGAGCGCGTCCAGCACGTCCTTGATGCCGAGATCCTTGGTCTCGGCAACCGCGCCGCTGAAGTCCTTCCAGAAGTCGCGCAGCACCGTCTTCCAGTCGATGCGCCCGCCGGACACGTCGTCGAGCCGCTCTTCCATCTCGGCGGTGAAGCCATAGGCCACATAGCGCTCGAAAAAGCTGGCGAGGAAGGCGGTGACCAGGCGCCCGCGGTCCTCCGGCACGAATCGCTTGTTGTCCAGGCGCACGTAGGCGCGGTCCTGCAGCACCGAGAGGATGGTGGCGTAGGTGGACGGCCGGCCGATGCCCAGTTCCTCCAGGCGCTTGACCAGGCTGGCTTCGGTATAGCGCGGCGGCGGCTGGGTGAAATGCTGCTCCGGCGTCACCGTCTCCAGGGCGAGCCGCTGCCCCTCGGTGAGGTCGGGCAGGATGCGGTCCTCGTCGTCGCCCTTCCGCGCCTCGCTGCGCTCCGGATCGTCCGTGCCTTCGCGATAGACGCGGAAGAAACCGTCGAAGGCGACCACCGAGCCGGTGGCGCGCAGCACCACGTGGCCGTCCGGCGACGCGATGTCGGCGGCGACCTGATCGAGAACCGCAGACGCCATCTGGCTCGCCACGGTGCGCTTCCAGATCAGCGTGTAGAGCTTGAGCTGGTCGGCGTCCAGGTCGCGGGCGATGTCCTTCGGCCGGCGGTCGATGCTGGTCGGGCGGATCGCTTCGTGCGCCTCCTGGGCGTTCTTCGCCCGGGTCTTGTAGATGCGCGGCGCCTCCGGAACGTAGCGCGCGCCGAAGTCGTTGCCGATGACGCTGCGGCAGGCGTTGATGGCCTCGGCCGCCATCTGCACCCCGTCCGTCCGCATGTAGGTGATCAGGCCGACGGTCTCGCCGCCGATGGTGATGCCCTCGTACAGCCGCTGGGCGAGCTGCATGGTCCGCGACGCGGCGAAGCCGAACTTGCGCGACGCCTCCTGTTGCAGGGTCGAGGTGATGAACGGCGGCGCCGGGTTGCGGCGCACCTGCTTGCGCTCGACCTTGGCGACAGCGAAGCTGCGCGCCCGCACCGCATCGACCGCCGCCGTCGCCGCCGCCTCGTCGGCCAGGCCGAACTTCTCCAGCTTGCGGCCGTGCAGGTGGGTGAGCCCCGCCTCGACGGGGGCGCCCGCGTCCGTCCGGAAAAGCCCCTTCACCGTCCAGTATTCGCGGGCGCGGAAGTCCTCGATCTCGGTCTCGCGGTCGCAGATCAGGCGCAGGGCCACGGACTGCACGCGGCCGGCGGAGCGGCTGCCCGGCAGCTTGCGCCACAGCACCGGCGACAGCGTGAAGCCGACCAGATAGTCCAGCGCCCGGCGCGCCAGATAGGCATCGACCAGGGCGTCGTCGAGGGCGCGCGGCCGGGCGAACGCGTTGACGATGGCGTCGCGCGTGATCTCGTTGAAGACGACCCGGCGGATGTCGACGCCGTTCAGCGCCTTGCGCTCGGCCAGCACCTTGGCGACATGCCAGGAGATCGCCTCGCCTTCCCGGTCGGGGTCGGTCGCCAGATACAGCCGGTCGGCGTGGCGGACGGCGGCGGCGATGGCGTCCAGGTGCTTCTTGCTCTTGGGATCGACCGACCACTCCATGGCGAAGTCGTCGTCGGGGCGGACCGAGCCGTCCTTGGACGGCAGGTCGCGGACATGGCCGTAGCTCGCCAGGACGGTGTAGCCGCTGCCGAGATATTTGTTGATCGTCTTGGCCTTGGCCGGCGACTCGACGACGACGACGTCCATGTGCTCCTGCGCGTCCGGAGGCTGTCAGGGGCCGGCGACCAGGGCGACCCGGTTGCCGGGATGCCGCTCCAGACGACCGGCCAGCTCCAGCTCCAGGAGCACGGTTGTCACGACGGCAGGGGACAATTGACAACTCCGGACCAGTTCGTCAACCGTGGCCGGTGCCGGCGACAGCGCCTCCTCGAGCAAACGGAGGGCGGCGTCCATGTCGCTCTCGCTCGCCGGCGGGGGCATTTCCGGCGCTTCGCTCTCCATCTCGCCGGGTGCGTGCCGCGCGGTGATGACGCCGGCCAGGCCGTTGAGCACGTCGTCGGCATCCTCGGCGAGACTGGCTCCCTGGCGGATCAGGTCGTTGGGACCGCGCGAGCGCGGGTCCAGCGGCGAGCCCGGCACCGCGAACACCTCGCGGCCCTGCTCCAGGGCCATCCGGGCGGTGATCAGGGCGCCGGACCTGAGCGCCGCCTCGACCACGACGATGCCCCGCGAGACGCCGGAGATCAGCCGGTTGCGGCGCGGGAAGTGGCCGGCCTGCGGCTCGGTGCCGGGGGCGATTTCGCTGATCACGACGCCGGCCGCGGCGATCGCCCGGTGCAGCGCGGCGTTCTCCGGCGGGTAGACCACGTCGACGCCGCCCGCCAGGACCGCCGCCGTCCCGGTCTTCAATGCGGCACCGTGGGCGGCGGTGTCGATGCCGCGCGCCATGCCGGAGACGATGAGGTAGCCGGCGGCGCCGAGATCGGCGGCGAGGCGTTCGGCCAGGCGACGGCCGTTCAGCGAGGCGTTGCGCGTGCCGACGATGCCGACGGCGGGCCGGGCGAGCAGCGCCGCATCCCCCAGCACGTAGAGCAGCGGCGGCGCATCGTCGATCTGGCGCAGCAGCGGCGGATAGGCCGCTTCGCAGAGCGCGATGGCCTGCGCACCGGCCGCCGCCGCGGCGGCCAGTTCTTCGGCCGCCGCATCGATCGAGGCGATGGCGGGCGGCCGCGCTCCGCCACCCCGCCGGGCGATGGTCGGCAGGGCATCGAGGGCGGCGGCGGCGCTGCCGAAGCGCTCGAGCAGCCGGCGAAAGGTGGCCGGACCGATTCGTTCGCTGCGCAACAACCGCAACCAGTCGAGCCGTTCCGCATCCGTCAACGGCTGCGGGCTTTTCATGCGCGCCACTTCCCATCCGCTGATAACGGGTTATTTACCCGCAGCAGAGCCTGATGGATGGCTTCGCCGGTGCCGCCTCGGGTGCGTGCGCCGCCGGCGCGCCCGAGCAGATGGAGCTGACCATGACCACCGCCTCGTTCCAAAGCCTCGTCGATGCCGACTGGTCCGACCGGGACGTGCTTCGTCACCTGCAATGCTGGCGGGAGGCGATCACGCGGGTGCGCGCCCTCGGCATCCGCACCCGCCCGCTCGATCCCGATCGCTACTGGCACTACTTCGCCTGCACCGACTGATCGTCGGCCGGCCGGCCGCGCAGCCGGATCTTCGCCTCCTCGCCCCGCAGCAGCCGGCGGATGTTGGCGTGGTGCCGGGCGAAGGCGAGCACGGTCAGGATGCCGGTGACGGCGGCGGCCGGCGGTCCCGAAAATGCCAGCACCAGCGGCGGCGCCGCGGCGAGGGCGACCAGCGCCGCCAGCGACGAGTAGCGGAACGCGCCGGCGACGACGAGCCACACCGCGCAGGCGAGCAGCCCGGCCGGCCATGCCCAGGCGAGCACGACGCCGAGGGTTGTCGCCACGCCCTTGCCGCCGCGGAACCTGAGCCAGACCGGAAAGCTGTGGCCGAGCACGGCGAACAGGCCGGCGACCAGCGCCGCGGTCTCGCCCCACTGCCCCATGATCAGCGCCGCCAGGGCCCCCTTGCCCGCGTCGAGCAGCAGTGTCGCCGCCGCCAGCCCCTTGCCGCCGGCACGCAGCACGTTGGTGGCGCCGATGTTGCCGGAGCCGACCCGGCGCAGATCGCCCTTGCCGGCGAGGCGGGTCAGCAGCAGCCCCCAGGGCACCGAGCCGAGCAGGTAGCCGACGACCGCCGCGATCTGCACGGCCCGGGTGAGGGCGAAGGGCTCGCCGTCCACGGCTCGGCCGCCCGCCGCTCAGTCGTCCAGGGCGAACACGCGACGCCCGTCGACGATGGTCATCAGCACCCGGCCCTGCACCGGGCGGTAATCGAACGGCGTGTTCTTGGATTTGCTGTGCAACGCCTGCTCGCGCACCTGCCAGCCGCGCTCGGGGTCGAACAGCACCAGGTCGGCCGGCGCGCCCACCGCCAGCCGGCCGGCGTGCAGACCGAGGAGGTCGGCCGGCCGGCGCGTCAGCAGGTCGAGCACGGCGAGCAGCGGCAGCCGCCGATTGTGATAGAGCTCCAGCGACACGGCGAACAGCGTGTCGAGGCCGATGCCGCCGAACGCCGCCTGCCCGAAGGGCAGCCGCTTGGCGTCTTCGTCCTGCGGCGCGTGGTCCGAGGCGATGGCGTCGATGGTGCCGTCGATCAGTCCCTCGACCACGGCCAGGCGGTCCTCCTCGGCGCGCAACGGCGGCGACAGCTTGGCGAAGGTGCGGTATTCGCCGACCGCCGTCTCGTTCAGCGCGAAGTAGGGCGGCGCGGTGTCGCAGGTCACCTTCAGGCCGCGCGCCTTGGCGGCGCGCACCGCGGCGATCGCGGCGCCGGTCGACAGGTGCCCGAAGTGCAGCCGCCCGCCGGTGAGTTCGGCGAGGCGGATGTCGCGTTCGACCATGATCAGCTCGGCCTCGCGCGGGATGCCGACGAGACCCAGTCGGGTGGCCATTTCGCCGGCGTTCATGTGGCCGCCGGCGGCGAGAGCCGGTTCTTCCGGATGCTGCACGAGCAGCAGATCGAAGGTGCGGGCGTAGGTCAGCGCCTGGCGCATGACAGCGGCGTCGGCCACCGCGGCGGCGCCGTCGGTGAAGGCGACGGCGCCGGCTTCGGCCAGCATGCCAAGTTCGGCCAGGGCGCGGCCCTCGAGGCCGCGGGTGACGGCGCCACAGACGTAGACCTTGGCGAGGCCGAGCAGGCGGGCGCGGCGGGCGACGAACTCCACCACCGACATGTCGTCCATCGGCGGGTTGGTGTTGGGCAGGCAGACCATGGAGGTGACGCCACCGGCGACGGCGGCGCGGCCGCCCGACGCCAGCGTGCCCTTGTGTTCCTCGCCGGGCTCGCGCAGCTGGACACGGATGTCGACCAGGCCGGGCGCCAGGCAGTGGCCGCCGCAGTCGATGACGGTGGCGCCCTCCGGCGCTCGGTCCTGGAACAGGCCGGGGCCGAAGGCGGCGATCGCCTCGCCCTCGGTGAGCAGTCCGCCCGGGGTGTCGAGCCGCGTCGCCGGATCGAGCAGCCGGGCATTGACGAAGGCGAGCCGGCCGGCGGTCTCGTCGATGTGGAAGCGTCCGTCGGCCATTGGTCGCCGCCTCAGATGTTGCCCGCCGCGACGTGCGGCAGGTTGGCGGTGAGGATCTCCAGACACGCCATGCGCACGGCCACGCCCATCTCCACCTGCTCGTGGATGACGCTGCGGCCGAAGTCGTCGGCGACCACCGAGTCAATCTCGACGCCGCGGTTCATGGGCCCAGGGTGCATGATCAGCGCCTCCGGGCGGGCCCGCTCCATTTTTTCGTAGTCCAGGCCGAAGAACCGGAAATACTCGCGAATCGACGGGAAGAAGTTGGCGTCCATGCGCTCCGTCTGCAGCCGCAGCATCATGATGATGTCGCAGTCGGCGAGGCCGTCGCGCATGGTGTAGGCGACCTCGACGCCGAGCCGTTCGACCGCCGCCGGAATCAGGGTGCGCGGCGCGACGAGGCGAACCCGGGCCCCCATGGTGGTGAGCAGGTGGATGTTGGAGCGGGCGACCCGGGAGTGCAGGACGTCACCGCAGATCGCCACCTGCAGCCCTTCCAGCCGGCCGATCCGCCGGCGGATGGTCAGCGCGTCGAGCAGCGCCTGGGTCGGGTGCTCGTGGCTGCCGTCGCCGGCGTTGATGACGGCGCAGTTGACCTTCTCGGAGAGCAGCTTGACCGCCCCCGACTCGGGATGGCGGACGACGAGCACGTCCGGGTGCATGGCGTTCAGCGTCATCGCCGTGTCCAGCAGCGTCTCGCCCTTGCGCACCGAACTGGTCGACACCGACATGTTGATGACGTCGCCGCCGAGCCGCTTGCCGGCCAACTCGAAGGAGGTGCGGGTGCGGGTCGACGCCTCGAAGAACAGGTTGATGATCGTCCGCCCGCGCAGCACCGATTTCTTCTTGTCCGCTTGCCGGTTCTGCTCGACGTAGGATTCGGCGCGGTCGAGCAGCGCCGAAATCTCCGGCGGCGTCAGCCCCTCGATGCCGAGCAGGTGGCGGTGGCGGTAGGCGGCGATGTCGGGATCGGCGATCATGAGCCGGGACTATAGGGGGGCGGTCGGTGGCGCCGCAAGCGGCCCGCGCGTCGCTCAGACGAGGGCGAGCAGCAGCGGCATGGTCAGCGCCGCGGCGATGGTCGAGGCAGCGATCGCGCCGGCCATGATCACCGTATCGCCGCCCATCTGTCGCGCCATGACATAGGCCGTGGCGGAGATCGGCGTCGCCGCGTAAAGGATGGCGATGCCGCGCGCGGCGCCCGTCACGTCCAGTGCCGCGCAGAGCCCGAACGTCACCAGCGGCAGGACGATCAGCTTCAGTCCCGCGGCCGTCGCCACCGTCGGGCCGGCGGCCCGCGCCGCGGCCAGGTCGAGCCCGGCGCCGACTGCGAGCAGCCCGATCGGCAGGGCCGCCCGGCCGAGAATCTCCAGGGTCGGGCCGATCACCGGCGGCAGGCCGACGTTGGCGACGTTCAGCGCCAGGCCGAGCAGGCAGGCGATGATCAGCGGGTTCTGCAGCACCGGCAGCACGGCGTCCCGCCAGCGCCGGGCGCCGGCGCCGCGGCCGTAGCGCACCAGGGCGAACACCGCGATCAGGTTGACGAACGGCACGTTGACGGCGAGCACGATGCCGACAAGGGTCACCCCCTCGGCGCCGAACAGGGCATAGGCGGCGCCGATGGCGACATAGACGTTGGGCCTGACCGAGCACTGGATCAGCGACGTGAACGCCGGCCCGTCGAGGCCCAGGCGGGGGCGGAGCGGCCAGCACAGGGCGACGACGACGGCGATCGCCGCCAGCATCGCCAGCAGCATCGGTCCCACCGCGAGCCCTGCCAGGTCGGCGCCGGCGGCGTTGGCGACGAGAAGGGAGGGGAACAGCACGTAGAACGTGAGCCGCTCGGCGTGCGGCCAGAACAGGTCCGGGAGGAATTGGCGGCGGCGGCCGACGAAGCCGAGCAGGATGATGGCGAACACCGGCGCCAGCGAGCCGAGGATGGCGATCACCGCACGGCCCCGTCGCCGCGCGCCGCCAGACCGGCGATCCAGTCCAGCGCGCCCTGCAGGATCCAGGCGGCGGCGAGCTTGTCGACCGCCGCCGCCCGTTTGCGGCGTGACAGGTCGGCCTGTTCCACCAGCATCCGCTCGACGGCGCGGGTGGAGAGCCGTTCGTCCCAGAAGGCGAGCGGCCGGTCGACGACGGCAAGCAGATTGGCCGCCACCTGCCGCACCGACTGGCAGGCCGGCCCCTCGGTGCCGTCCATGCTGACCGGCAGGCCGACGACGAAGCCGCCGACGCCGCGCTCGGCGACGATCGCGGCGAGCCGCTCGGCGTCCTCCCTGAACCGGGTGCGGCGGATCGTCATCAGGGGAGCTGCCACCATGAGGCCTGGATCGGAGATGGCGAGCCCGAGCGTCTTGGCGCCGACATCGATGCCGAGCAGCGCCGAGCGCGGCGCAAGCGTCCCCTTGAGCGCGGCGAGATCGACGATCGGCATGGGCGCCTCCGGCTGCTGCCCCGACGGGACAGGCTGGCCGCTTTTAGGGGCGAGACCGGCCGCTGTCGAGCATCGGCCCCGATCGCTTGCGCCCGGACGGCGCCGTCTGCTACCTGTTCGGACCAGCCAGTTCGCTTTTTCCCCCGGAAACCGCCCGGAGACTGTCATGGCCCTCGACCGGGACACCGTCCACCGGATCGCCGTCCTCGCGCGCATCCGCGTCCCCGACGACCAGCTCGACGCGCTGGCCGGTGAACTCACCCACATCCTCGACTGGGTCGAACAGCTTGCCGAGGTGGAGACCGGCGACGTCGCGCCGATGACCGGGATCGGCGGCATGACGCTCAAGCTCCGCGACGATGCCGTCACCGATGGCGGCCGGGCCGACGCGATCGTCGCCAACGCCCCTGATCCCGTCGGGCCGTTCTTCGCCGTGCCGAAGGTGGTGGAATGAGCGGCGACCTGACCCGGCTGACCATCGCCGAGGCGGCCAGAGCGCTCGCCGCCGGCGACTGCTCGGCGGTGGACCTGGCCCAGGCCCACCTGGAGGCGATGGCGGCGGCGCGCGACCTCAACCTCTACATCACCGAGACGCCGGAGATCGCGCTGGCCCGCGCGACCGCCTCGGACAAGCGGCGCGCCAGGGGTGAGGCGCTCGGCCCGCTCGACGGCATCCCGGTCGCGGTCAAGGACCTGTTCTGCACCGAAGGCGTGCTGACCACCGCCGCCTCGCACATCCTCGACGGCTTCCGGCCGCCCTACGAATCGACGGTCACCGCCAACCTGGCCGCCGCCGGCGCGGTGATGCTGGGCAAGACCAACCTGGACGAGTTCGCCATGGGCTCGGCCAACATCACCAGCTACTACGGACCGGCGAAGAACCCCTGGGGACCGCTGGACGGCAAGGACCTGGTGCCGGGGGGGTCCTCCGGCGGCTCGGCCGGCGCGGTGGCGGCCGGGCTCGCCACCGCGGCGCTCGGCACCGACACCGGCGGCTCGATCCGCCAGCCGGCGGCGTTCTGCGGCATCGTCGGCCTGAAGCCCACCTATGGCCGCTGCTCGCGCTGGGGCATCGTCGCCTTCGCCTCGTCCCTGGACCAGGCCGGGCCGCTGGCCAAGACGGTCGAGGACGCGGCGCTGCTGCTCCAGGGCATGGCCGGCCCCGATGCCAAGGACGCCACTTCGGCGCCGCTCGCGTGCCCCGATTTCCGGGCGGCGCTGGGAGGAGACATCAGGGGGCTCCGCATCGGCATCCCCGAGGAGTATCGCCTGCCCGGCATGGCCGCCGAGATCGAGGCGCTGTGGCGGCAGGGCATCGCCTGGCTGGAAGCGGCCGGCGCCGAGACCCGCCCGGTCTCCCTGCCGCACACCAGGTACGCGCTGCCCACCTACTACATCATCGCCCCGGCCGAGGCCTCGTCCAACCTGGCGCGCTACGACGGCGTCCGCTTCGGCCTCAGGGTTCCCGGCGCGACGCTGGACGAGATGTACGAGAACACGCGCGGGGCCGGCTTCGGCGCCGAGGTGCGCCGGCGGGTGCTGATCGGCACCTACGTGCTCTCCGCCGGCTACTACGACGCCTATTATCTCAAGGCGCAGCGGGTGCGGGCGCTGATCGCCCGCGACTTCCGC